>NZ_PKOI01000009.1:0-193573 GCF_002870055.1 Herbaspirillum sp. BH-1
GGCAGGCGGATGGTGTTCTTCACCTCTTCCATCACCGCATAGGTATGCGTTTCGCGCACGCCTTTGAGCTGCAGCAGCGACTTGCCCAGGAATTCGCGATAGGCATTCATGTCCTTGACCCGCGACTTGACCAGATAGTCGAAGCCGCCCGCCACCATGTGGCACTCCATGATCTCGGGAATGCTCTGCACGCTCTTCTTGAACTCGGCGAAGACATCCGGCGTGGTGCGGTCCAGCACCACCTCGATGAACACCAGCAGCGACACATCGAGCAACTCCGGATTCAACTGCGCCGCAAAACCCAGGATATAGCCCGCCTCCTGCAGCTTGCGCACCCGTTCCAGGCAGGCTGCCGGCGACAGGTTCACGCGGGCGGCGAGATCGACGTTGCTGATGCGACCGTCGTTTTGCAGCTCCGCCAGAATTTTCTTGCTGATCTTGTCGAGTCCGGCCATGGTTTCTGAACTTTATTCAGTTAAAAAAATTTAGAGTGAATTTTATTCTGATTATAAAGGGAATAAACGCGCCTAATATCAAGGAAGAGTCAATAGAATCCTCCCTCATAAAAAACACAACGTAATGCGGGCATGAAGTGCCGGAAACGGCCTTCTGCGCGGATGACAGCAGTATCTCGGCAAGAGTGTTGACGAGTTTTGTTTTGCCAGGGCTTGCCTGCGCTTACCCCTGTATTCGCAGAAAGTACAGCATCAACGGAATTGCATCGCCCGCGCCCACAAGGCGCGGGGTGGCGCAAATCCTGCTTTTCCAGCGTTTTCAATGCAATCACCAACCGCAGTCTGACTTTCTAGAAGAGAGGAAACACCCCATGTTCAAGCGCGTCTCCGGACTCAACATCATCGCAGCCTCGCTGGCGCTGATCCCCGCCTTCGCCATGGCGCAAGAAGCGCAGGTCGTCAAGATCGGTTTCTCCAGCCCCCTGACCGGTCCCCAGGCATCGGCCGGCAAGGACAACCAGGGCGGTCTGATGATGGCAGTCGAGCGTCTGAATGCGCAACCCATCACCGTGGGCGGCAAGAAGATCAAGTTCGAAGTCATCGCCGAAGACGACCAGGCCGATCCCAAGCAGGGCGTGGCCGTGGCACAGAAGCTGGCTGACCAGGGTGTCAAGGCCATCGTCGGTCCCTACAATTCGGGCGTGACCATCCCCGCCTCGCGCGTCTACAACGATGCCGGCATCGTGGTGGCCACCGTCGCCTCCAACCCCAAGATCACCCAGCAAGGTTTCGCCACCCTGTTCCGCGTGGCCGCCAGCGACAGCCAACTGGGCGGCAAGATGGCCCTGTACGCAGCCAAGGAGCTCAAGCTCAAGCGCGTGGCCGTGATCGATGACCGCACCGCCTACGGCCAGGGCCTGGCCGAGGAATTCGCCAAGGTCGCCAAGGCCAACGGCATCGAAGTGGTCAGCAAGGACTTCACCAACGACAAGGCCACCGACTTCACCGCCATCCTGACCTCGATCAAGGGCAAGAAGCCCGACGCCGTGTTCCTCGGTGGTTATGCTCCGCAAGGCGGCCCGATCAAGCGCCAGATGAAGCAACTGGGCATCGACGTCCCCCTGATGGGCGGCGACGGCATCTGCTCGCCGGAAATGGGTCGTCTGGGTGGCGACGCCATCGGCGAGACCGTCTACTGTACCCAAGGCGGCACCATGCTGGACAAGGCCAAGGACGGCAAGATCTTCTCCGACGACTACCAGAAGAAGTACAGCCGTCCTGCCGAAACCTATGCGGTCTCGTTCTATGACGGCATGATGCTGATCGCCCAGGCCATGAAGCAGGCCAACTCCATCGAGCCCAAGGCCTTCGGCCCGGCCCTGGCCAAGATCAGCTACAAGGGCGTGGCCGGTCAGTACGACTTCGACGCCAACCACGACCTGAAGCAATCGCCCGTGACCGTCTATCGCTTCAAGGACGGCCTGCCGGTCCCCCTGACCAGCTACTGATCGGTCCGCCAGACGGCCTGATCCAGCCGCCCGCTTTTGCGGGCGGCGCGCCAGGCGTCCCCTACCCCGCTCCAGAGTTGTACATCCCCGCTTCCCGCCGGCCCAGGCCGGCTCGGGAGCGGTTTGTCGTACCCGCTTGTACCCGCTTGAGCCTGCACGGCGGGCCATTTCGCCGGCCGGCGCGGCACAGTGTTAGGCTGTGCCTTTGGCGGCGCGCAGCATACCCGGAAGGAAGTCACATGCTCAGCTACACCCGTACCGTCCAGACCATCGATGCCCACACCGGCGGCGAACCGTTGCGCATCGTCGTCTCCGGGCTGCCCAAGATCCCCGCCGGCACCATCCTGCAGCAGCGCGCCTGGCTGCGCGAACACCGCGACGACCTGCGCTGTTTCCTCATGAACGAGCCGCGCGGCCACGCCGACATGTATGGCGCCTACCTGCTGCCGCCGGTCACCGCCGGTGCCGACTTCGGCGTCATCTTCATCCACAACGAAGGCTATAGCGACATGTGCGGCCACGGCATCATCGCCCTGGGCAAGGTGCTGGTCGAAATGGGTTACGTCGAGCGCACGCAGCCGCAGACCCGCATCTGCTTCGATGCCCCGGCCGGCTTCATCGAAGCCTTCGTCGAGTGGGACGGTGTGCGTGCCGGCAAGGTCAGCTTCAACAACGTGCCGGCCTTCATCTATCGTCGCGATGTCGAGGTGCAGACCCCCAGCTTTGGCAAGGTCACCGGTGACATCGTCTTCGGCGGCGCCTTCTACTACTACATCAACGCCGCCCAGGCCGGCCTGACCGTCAAGCCCGAACTGGTGCGCCAGCTGATCCAGCTGGGCGCCGAGACCAAGGCCGCCGTCATCGCCAAGGTCGCCATCCAGCATCCGCTGGAGCCCGGCCTCAATACGCTGTACGGCACCATCATCGACAGCGAACCCAATTTCCCCGGTGCCGATCAATCCAATGTCTGCATCTTCGCCGACCGCGAGGTGGACCGCTCGCCCACCGGCACCGGTACCTCCGGCCGCGCCGCCCAACTGTTCCTGCGCGGACAGCTGGCGCTGAACCAGGGCTACGTCAACGGCAGCATCGTCGGCAGCAATTTCGGCGTGCGCGTGACTGCCGCCACCCAGGTCGGCGAGTTCGATGGCGCGCTCACCGAAGTCAGCGGCCATGCCCACATCATGAGCACCAACCAATGGGTGCTGGAAGAGTCCGATCCCTTCCCGACCGGCTTCTTCCTGCGCTGAGCGCACCCCTTCGAGACAGGACTTCCATGCACATCCTCGATCCCCACCAGAGCGCCCAGGCGCTGCCCTATGCGGCCCTGGTCGATGCCCTGGCACGCGCCGCGCAGGAACTGGCCAGCGGCGCCATCCGCGCGCCCGAACGCCAGGTCGTTCCCATCGATGCCGCCAGCGTCCTGCTGGGCATGCCGGCCATTGCCGAGGACCTCTCGGTGACCAAGCTGATCACCGTCCACGCCGACAACGCGCGCCATCACCTGCCCGCGATCCAGGGCGAGGTCATCGCCTTCGACACCCACACCGGCCGCCGCCTGGCGCTCATGGATGGTCCCACCGTGACCGGCCGTCGCACCGCCGCCATGAGCATGCTGGGCATACGCACCCTGTTGCCGCGCAGGCCGCAATCGGCACTGCTGATCGGCACCGGTGCCCAGGCCGCCGCCCACGCCGATGCCCTGGTCGAGTATTTCGGCGTATCGCAATTCTGGGTCGCCGCACGCGACCTCGACCGCACCCAGGCTTTTTGCCGCGCTATCAGCGAACGTCATCCGCAGGCCGTGGCCAGTCCGCTCCCGGCACGGATGTTGCAAGAGGAATTACCGCGCACCGACGTGGTGATCGCCATGACCACCTCGCGCGTGGCGGTGATCCCCGAAGGGATCGCACCGGATACCCTGGCCATTGGCGTGGGCGCCTTCAAGCCTGACATGGTGGAGTTCCCGGCCACGCTGTTGCATGCCCGTCGCATCGTCGTCGATGACCTGCCCGGATCGCACCACGAGGCGGGTGATCTGATCCAGGCCAAGGTCGATTGGGCGCAGGTGGTGGGCATCGCCGACGTGCTGGCCGGCAAGGCGCCGGCCACCACCCTGCACAAGGACGGGGCACTGCCAGTGTTCAAGACCGTGGGCCAGGCGTCCTGGGACCTGGCCGCTGCGCGCGTGATGCGTCAAACCTTGGGGCTCTGAAATTGAACGTGCAATCGCAGGAAATTTGATAAATAATTTACGGTTTTCTGCGATTGCGGTTTTCCTTGCGGCTGTTGTTCCTCTTTTTTTCGTCTTTCTTTCATTTTTTTCCGCGTTTTTTTCGCATTCCCCTTTTGCAGTTTTTCATATAAATCATCCTCCACAAGGAGACACCGTTTCATGGACATTTTCATCCAGCAGATCATCAACGGATTGGTGCTAGGCAGCATGTACGCACTGATCGCCCTGGGCTACACCATGGTGTACGGGGTGCTGAACCTGATCAACTTTGCCCACGGCGACATCCTGATGGTGGGGGCCATGGTGGGCCTGTCGCTGCTCAAATTGGTGCAGCATGTGGCACCGGACCTGCCGGGCATCGTCAAGCTGATCATCGCCATCGTCGGTGCGATCCCGGTGTGTATCGTGGTCAGTCTCCTGATCGAACGCATCGCCTATCGCCCGCTGCGCAATGCGCCGCGCCTGGCGCCGCTGATCACCGCCATCGGCGTGTCGATCCTGCTGCAGACCTTCGCCATGATGATCTGGGGCCGCAGCCCCCTGCCATTCCCGCAGGTCATGCCTTCCGACCCGGTGCACATCGCCGGTGCCCTGATCTCGCCGACCCAGATCATGCTGCTGGTCCTGGCGCTGGCCGCCATGATCGGCCTGGTGCTGATCGTGGAAAAGACCAAGATGGGCCGCGCCATGCGCGCCACCGCCGAGAACCCGCGCATCGCCGGCTTGATGGGCGTGGACGCCAACCGCGTCATCATCGTCACCTTCGCCATCGGCGCGGCCTTAGCGGCCATCGCCGGCGTGATGTGGGCGGCCAACTATTCCACCGCACAGTTCGCCATGGGCTTCGTGCCCGGCCTGAAGGCCTTCTCGGCAGCGGTGCTGGGTGGCATCGGCAACATCTACGGCGCCATGCTGGGCGGCATCCTGCTGGGCCTGATTGAAAGCCTCGGTGCCGGCTACATCGGCGACCTGACCGGCAACTTCCTGGGCAGCAACTACCAGGACATCTTCGCCTTCATCGTGCTGATCATCGTGCTGACCCTGCGCCCCTCCGGGATCATGGGCGAGCGCGTGGCGGATCGGGCTTGAGTTTCAAGGTGTGCATGCCTTGCACACCTTGAAGACATAAAACCTTAAAAGTTTAAAAAACAGAACTTAGAGAATCGGAAGAGAACACTATGGCTCTCATGACCTTCGACATGAAGCGCAACCCGCAGCAGGCGCGCATCAGCCTGCTGGCGCTGTTGGCGCTGATGATCATCTTCCCCATGATTGCCCAGCATTTCGGCAATTCCTGGGTGCGCATCATGGATATGGCACTGCTCTACATCATGCTGGCCCTGGGCCTGAACGTGGTGGTGGGTTTCGCCGGCCTCCTGGACCTGGGCTACATCGCCTTCTACGCCATCGGCGCCTATACCGCCGGCTTGCTGGCCTCGCCGCAGTTCGCGGCCGTGATCGAGTCCTTCGTCAATACCTATCCCGACGTCGGCAATTTCCTGGTCTGGCTGTATGGTCCGCAGATCGTGCAGAACGGCATCCACCTCTCGCTGTGGCTGATTGTGCCGATCTCGGGCGTGCTGGCGGCCCTCTTCGGCGCGCTGCTGGGGGCACCGACCCTGAAGCTGCGCGGTGACTACCTGGCCATCGTGACCCTGGGCTTCGGCGAGATCATCCGTATCTTCATGAACAACCTGAATGCGCCGGTCAACATCACCAACGGCCCGCAGGGGATCAACCTGATCGACCCGATCCGCGTCTTTGGCGTGTCGCTGGCCGGTGAACCTGGTTCTGGCTCGATGGTGAAGGTCTTCGGCATGAGCCTGCCCTCGGTCAATGCCTACTACTATCTCTTCCTGGTGCTGTGCATCTTCGTGATCTTCTTCTCGGTGCGCCTGCAGGACTCGCGCCTGGGCCGTGCCTGGGTCGCCATCCGCGAAGACGAGATTGCCGCCAAGGCGATGGGCATCAACACCCGCAACGTCAAGCTGCTGGCCTTCGCCATGGGCGCCTCCTTCGGTGGCGTGGCCGGTGCCATGTTCGGCGCCTTCCAGGGTTTTGTGTCGCCGGAATCCTTCTCGCTGACCGAATCCATCGCCGTGCTGGCCATGGTGGTGCTGGGCGGCATCGGTCACATCCCCGGCGTGGTATTGGGTGGCGTGATCCTGGCCGCATTGCCGGAAGTGCTGCGCCACGTGGTGGAGCCGCTGCAGATGGCCATTTTCGGCCGTGTCTGGATCGATGCCGAAGTGCTGCGCCAGCTGCTCTACGGTCTGGCCATGGTGATCATCATGCTGACCCGTCCGGCTGGCCTGTGGCCCTCGCCGCGCCATGAAGACCGTCCCGAAGTGGACCATACCAAAGTCGGCACGACCGGCGAAGTCAAAGCCTAAGCTGGAGCACAGAACATGACACAGACACTGCTCAAGATCCGCGACGTCAGCAAGCGTTTCGGCGGCCTGCAAGCCCTGAACGGCGTGGGCATCACCATCGAGCGCGGCCAGATCTATGGCCTGATCGGCCCCAACGGTGCCGGCAAGACCACCTTCTTCAACGTCATCACGGGCCTGTATCAACCCGACACCGGCAGCTTCGAGCTGGACGGCAAGCCCTATAGCCCCAGCGCCCCGCACGAAGTGGCCAAGGCCGGCATCGCCCGCACCTTCCAGAACATCCGCCTGTTCGGCGAGATGACCGTGCTGGAAAACGTGATGGTCGGTTGCCACGTGCGCACCAAGCAGAACGTGTTTGGTGCGGTCTTCCGCCACAAGGCAGCCCGTGACGAAGAAGCGGCGATCCGCGCCAAGTCGCAGCAACTGCTGGACTTCGTGGGCATCGGCCAGTTCGCCAAGCGCACGGCGCGTCACCTGTCGTACGGCGACCAGCGTCGCCTGGAAATCGCCCGTGCCCTGGCCACCGACCCGCAACTGCTGGCGCTGGACGAACCGGCAGCCGGCATGAACGCCACCGAGAAACTGGGCCTGCGCGAGCTGCTGGTGAAGATCCAGGCCGATGGCCGGACCATCCTGCTCATCGAACACGATGTGAAGCTGATGATGGGCCTGTGCAACCGCATCACGGTGCTGGACTACGGCAAGCCGATTGCCGAGGGCGTACCGGCCGATGTGCAGAAGAACCCGGCGGTGATCGAAGCCTACCTGGGTGCCGGCCACTAAGAGATGGTCTGAACCGGTTGTGCTGGCACTTGCCGTTCGTCCTGAGTAGCGGCGCAGCCGCGTATCGAAGGCGCTCAGGCGCGTCTTCGATACGGCCATGAATGGCCTACTCAGCCCGAACGGTAGTGGATTGATTTCAGTACAGCCTCCAAGCAGCTAGCGAGAGCAAAAAACATGACAACGAACATCCTTAAAGTCGAACAACTGAGCGTGGCCTATGGCGGCATCCAGGCCGTCAAGGGCATTGCGCTGGAAGTCAACGAAGGCGAACTGGTGACCCTGATCGGTGCCAACGGCGCCGGCAAGACCACCACCCTGAAGGCCATCACCGGCACGCTGCCCAGCAGCAAAGTCGATGGCCACATCTCCTACCTGGGCAATCCGCTGAAGGGCAAGAAGTCCTTCGAGCTGGTCAAGGACAAGCTGGCGATGGTGCCGGAAGGGCGGGGCGTCTTCACCCGCATGAGCATCCAGGAAAACCTGCTGATGGGTGCCTACACCAGCAATGACAAGGGCCAGATCCAGGCCGACATCGACCGCTGGTTCGAGGTCTTCCCGCGATTGAAGGAACGTGCCGCGCAGATGGCCGGTACCTTGTCGGGTGGTGAACAGCAGATGCTGGCCATGGCGCGTGCGCTGATGAGCCACCCCAAGCTGCTGTTGCTGGACGAGCCCTCGATGGGCCTGTCGCCGATCATGGTGGAGAAGATCTTTGAAGTGATCCGCAATGTGTCGGCCCAGGGCATCACCATCCTGCTGGTGGAGCAGAACGCCAAGCTGGCGCTGGAGGCGGCGCATCGCGGTTACGTGATGGAGTCCGGCCTGATCACCATGGAAGGCGAGGCCAAACAGATGCTGGATGATCCCCGGGTCAAGGCGGCTTACCTGGGTGAGGGTTGATCCGGACCAGTCTGTCGCGCCGGTGACACCGATGTCAGCAGAACGCCGCATGCCGCAAGGCCTGCGGCGTTTTTTTCATGCTTCTGGCCGCGTCGCCTGCACAGGCGCGGCCGGCCTGGATGTTGCGCTTGTTCCGGGCTTCTGTGGAAAATTAAAGTTGGTTAAATTATTAAATACAAAATTAAATATTGGCTATTTCACTGAAATACAGAATTAATATTGGTCTTTAGCACATAGAATCCGGTTGCCAAAATCCTTCCCATCCTGAACTCCAGACCATGACTACCGTCGCCTCTGCCGCGCCTGCGGCCACCGCTTCCAGCCTGCCTTTCGGCGCCTTCCACGCCGAGCTGCTGCCCGCTCCCAGCCCCCTGCGCGCCGCCATCACCGCCGCCTACCGTCGCGATGAGCGCGAGGCCGTGCAATGGCTGTTGCAGCAGGTCCAGGGCGACCCGTCCTGGAAGGAGTCGACCCAGCAACTGGCCCGGAAACTGGTGCAGCAGGTGCGCGAGAAGCGCACCCGCTCGTCCGGTGTGGACGCGCTGATGCACGAATTCTCGCTGTCCTCGGAAGAAGGCGTGGCGCTGATGTGCCTGGCCGAGGCGCTGCTGCGCATCCCCGATCGCCAGACCGCTGACCGCCTGATCGCCGACAAGATCAGCAAGGGCGACTGGCGCAAGCACCTGGGTGAATCGCCTTCGCTGTTCGTCAATGCCGCCACCTGGGGCCTGCTGATCACCGGCAAGCTGGTGTCCACCAGCAGCGAAAGCGGCCTGACCCAGGCCATCACTCGCCTGATCGGCAAGGGTGGCGAGCCCCTGATCCGCAAGGGCGTGGACCTGGCCATGCGCATGCTGGGCAACCAGTTCGTGACCGGCCAGACCATCGAAGAAGCGCTGGAGAACAGCCGTGACAACGAAAAGCGCGGCTATCGCTACTCCTACGACATGCTGGGCGAAGCGGCCCTGACCATGCATGACGCCGACGCCTACTACCAGTCCTACGAGCAGGCCATCCACGCGATTGGTCGCGCCTCCAACGGCCGTGGTATCAAGGACGGCCCGGGCATCTCGGTCAAGCTGTCGGCCCTGCACCCGCGCTATTCGCGCGCCCAGCACGCCCGCGTGATGGGAGAACTGTTGCCGCGCCTGAAGCAGTTGCTGCTGCTGGCCAAGCAATACGACATCGGCCTGAACATCGACGCCGAAGAGGCCGACCGCCTGGAGCTGTCGCTGGACATGATGGAAGTGCTGGTCGCCGATCCCGACCTGGCCGGCTTCGAGGGCCTGGGCTTCGTGGTGCAGGGTTACCAGAAGCGCTGCCCCTTCGTCATCGACTACCTGGTCGACCTGGCGCGCCGTCATGGCCGCCGCCTGATGATCCGCCTGGTCAAGGGCGCCTACTGGGATAGCGAGATCAAGCGCGCCCAGGTCGATGGCCTGGAAGGCTATCCGGTCTATACCCGCAAGGTGCACACCGATCTTTCCTACCTGACCTGCGCGCAAAAGCTGCTGGCCGCGACTGACGTGATCTACCCGCAGTTCGCCACGCACAACGCGCTGACCCTGTCGGCCATCTTCCACTGGGCCAAGCAGCACCAGATCGACAACTACGAATTCCAGTGCCTGCATGGCATGGGCGAGACCCTGTACGACCAGGTGGTTGGTGCCGACAATTTGGGCAAGGCCTGCCGCATCTACGCCCCGGTCGGTTCGCACCAGACCCTGTTGGCCTATCTGGTACGCCGCCTGCTGGAGAACGGCGCCAACTCTTCCTTCGTCAACCAGATCGTCGATGAGGCGGTCTCGCTGGACAGCCTGGTGGCGGACCCCATCGAGACCGTGCGCGCCCAGGGCGGCCTGCCGCACCCGGCCATTGCCGTGCCGCAGCGCCTGTATGGCGAGGAACGCACGAACTCAGCTGGCATCGACCTCTCCAACGAAACCCGCCTGCAACAGCTGGACCAGGCCTTTGCGGACATGGCTGGCCACCAGTGGCAGGCCGCGCCGCTGGTGGCCGGCGAGATTGTCGCGCAGGCTGCACAGCCAGTGCGCAATCCGGCCGACCATCGCGAAGTGGTGGGGCAGGTGATCGAAGCCACTGTCGCCGATGTCGATACCGCGCTGACCGCCGCCACCGCCTATGCGCCGCAATGGCAATCCACCCCCGCCGTCGAGCGTGCCGCCATGCTGGAACGCGCTGCCGACCTGCTGGAAGCCAACATCGCCGAACTGATGGCCCTGGCCGTGCGCGAAGCCGGCAAGTCCCTGCCCAACGCGATTGCCGAAGTGCGCGAAGCGGTGGACTTCCTGCGCTACTACGCCATCGCTTCGCGCCATGACGGCAACGTCCTGGCCTGGGGACCGGTGGTGTGCATCAGCCCGTGGAATTTCCCGCTGGCCATCTTCATCGGCGAGGTCAGCGCTGCGCTGGCCGCCGGCAACGTGGTACTGGCCAAGCCGGCCGAGCAGACCGCCCTGATCGCCCATCGTGCCGTGCAACTGCTGCACGAGGCCGGTATCCCGCGCGCCGCGCTGCAACTGCTGCCGGGCCGTGGCGAGACCGTGGGCGCGGCCCTGACCTCGGACGTGCGCGTCAAGGGCGTGATCTTCACCGGCTCCACCGAGGTGGCGCAACTGATCAACCGCACCCTGGCCAAGCGCTCGCATGACGATGGCGATGGCAGCGGCGAACACGGCGAAGTACCGCTGATCGCCGAGACCGGCGGTCAGAACGCGCTCATCGTCGATTCGTCCGCCCTGGCCGAACAGGTGGTGCAGGATGTGCTGTCCTCGGCCTTCGACAGTGCCGGCCAGCGTTGCTCGGCACTGCGCGTGCTGTGCCTGCAGGAAGACATCGCCGACCGTACCCTGGAAATGTTGAAGGGCGCCATGGCCGAGTTGCGCGTGGGTCGTCCGGATCGCCTGTCCACCGACATCGGCCCGGTCATCGACGCCGAAGCCCAGCAGAACCTGCTGGCCCACATCGAACGCATGCGCGGCAGCGCCCGTTCAGTGCACCAGCTGCCGCTGGACCCGGCCTGCCAGCACGGTACCTTCGTGCCGCCGACCGTGATCGAGATCGACGACCTGGCGCAACTGCAGCGCGAAGTCTTCGGCCCCGTGCTGCACGTGCTGCGCTATCGGCGCGATGCCCTGCCGCAGTTGATCGACGCCATCAATGCCACCGGCTACGGCCTGACTTTGGGCGTGCATTCCCGCATCGACGAGACCATCGATTTCGTCGCCCAGCGCGCCCATGTCGGCAACATCTACGTCAACCGCAACATCGTCGGTGCCGTGGTCGGGGTTCAGCCCTTCGGCGGTGAAGGCAAGTCCGGCACCGGCCCCAAGGCCGGTGGACCGCTCTATCTGAAGCGCCTGCAACGCAATGCGCAGCTGCATGAGGAACTGACCCGTGCCCAGCCCTCGGCGGTCCCCAACGCCTTGCTGGACAGCCTGCTGGATTGGGCCCGCACGCACGGCCATGAACGCCTGGCCGCCAGCGGCGAGCGCTATCACCGCGACAGCCTGCTGCAGCGCAGCCTGGTGCTGCCCGGCCCCACCGGCGAGCGCAATACCCTGGCCTTCGCCCCGCGTGGCCTGGTGCTGTGCGTGGCCGCCAGCGTGGGTACCCTGCTCAACCAGCTGGCCGCCGCCTTCGCCACCGGCAACACCGTGCTGGTCGACGAGGCCACCGCGGCGCTGCTGCCGGCCGGCTTGCCGGCCCCGGTGCGCGGCGCTATCCGTCGCGCCGCCCGCCTGGATGGCGAAGCGCTGCAGGCGGCGCTGGTGGACAGCCACCAGGCCACCGCCTGGCGTGCCAGCCTGGCGCAGCGGGAAGGTGCGCTGGTGCCGCTGATCCTGTGCAGCGAAGATACGGCCATCCCGCTGTGGCGCCTGCTGGCCGAGCGCGCGCTGTGCGTCAACACCACGGCCGCCGGCGGCAATGCCAGCCTGATGACGATCTCGGTGTAAGCCTACCCGCCGCGTAGCGGAGTCATCCCATCCGCTGAGACGGGCGCCCGGACCTTGTGTCCCGGCGCCCGTTTTTCTTGCCGGCGTACAATATTGCTCCCCTGCGGGCGGCGTGCGGCCGGCATGTCTTGCAATCGGCACGGCCAGCCCCATCTCGACAGGACGTGGGGCGGCCAGGCCTGCCCCGCAGCACCTACGCATATATTTGAACAGAGGCAAGCATGGAACAATTTCACGGCACCACCATCCTTTCCGTCCGTCGCGGCAACCAGGTCGCGCTGGGCGGCGACGGCCAGGTGACGCTTGGCAACATCGTCATGAAGGGCAGTGCGCGCAAGGTGCGCAAGCTCTATCACGGCAAGGTCCTGGTCGGTTTCGCCGGCGGCACGGCTGACGCCTTCACCCTGCTGGACCTGTTCGAAGCCAAGCTGGAAAAACACCAGGGCAACCTCATGCGTGCCTCGGTCGAGCTGGCCAAGGACTGGCGTACCGACCGCATGCTGCGCCGCCTGGAAGCGATGTTGCTGTGTGCCGACAAGGAAACTACGCTGGTCATCACCGGCAATGGCGATGTGCTGGAGCCCAATGACGGCATCGGCGCCATCGGTTCCGGCGGCAGCTACGCGCAATCGGCTGCCAAGGCCCTGTATGAGAACACCGAGCTGACCCCGGCCGAGATCGTCAAGAAATCGCTCACCATCGCCGGCGAGCTGTGCATCTACACCAACCTGAACCACATCATCGAGACGCTGGATTAAGGCTGGATTAAGGCTGGATTAAGCCCCGGCCCCGGTATCACACCGCGCCCGCTCTCCTGATGAACCGTCACAGCGAAAAGATCACCACCATGAACATGACCCCCAAGGAAATCGTCTCCGAACTCGACAAGCACGTCGTCGGCCAGGCCCGCGCCAAGCGCGCGGTGGCCATCGCGCTGCGCAACCGCTGGCGTCGCCAGCAGATCGAGGAGCCACTGCGCCACGAGATCACGCCCAAGAACATCCTCATGATCGGCCCCACCGGTGTGGGCAAGACCGAGATCGCGCGCCGCCTGGCCAAGCTGGCCGATGCGCCCTTCATCAAGATCGAGGCGACCAAATTTACCGAGGTCGGTTACGTCGGTCGTGATGTCGATACCATCATTCGCGACCTGGTCGACATCGGCATCAAGCAGACCCGCGAAGTCGAAACCCGCAAGGTACGTACCCGCGCCGAGGACGCCGCTGAAGACCGCATCCTGGACGTGCTGCTGCCACCGGCACGCGATTTCGGTTTCACCTCCGAGAATGGCAGCAGTGGCGAGAAGGACGACAAGAACACCACCCGCCAGACTTTCCGCAAGCGTCTGCGCGAAGGCGCGCTGGATGATCGCGAGATCGAACTGGAATTGAACGATGCCGCGCCCACCATGGAAATCATGGCGCCACCGGGCATGGAAGAAATGACCGAGCAGATCAAGTCGATGTTCTCGGGCATGGGCAACCAGCGCAAGAAGGCGCGCAAGATCAAGATCAAGGAAGCCATGAAGCTGCTGATCGACGAGGAAGCCGCCAAGCTGGTCAATGATGAAGAGCTCAAGCTGAAGGCCATCACCAACGTCGAGCAGAACGGTATCGTCTTCCTCGACGAGATCGACAAGATCGCCACCCGCTCGCAGAACGGCAACGCCGATGTCTCGCGTGCCGGCGTGCAGCGCGACCTGCTGCCGCTGGTGGAAGGTACGACCGTCAATACCAAGTACGGCATGGTCAAGACGGATCACATCCTCTTCATCGCCTCCGGTGCCTTCCATCTGTCCAAGCCGTCGGACCTGATCCCGGAACTGCAGGGTCGCTTCCCGATCCGGGTGGAGCTGGATTCGCTGTCGATCGCCGATTTCGAACGCATCCTGACCGGCACCGATGCCTGCCTCACCAAGCAATACGAAGCCCTGCTGGCCACCGAAGGCGTGAAGATCGAATTTGCCGACAGCGGCATCAAGCGCCTGGCCGAGATTTCGCACACGGTCAATGAAAAGACAGAAAACATCGGTGCCCGACGGCTCTATACGGTGATGGAAAAACTGCTGGAAGAAATTTCCTTCACGGCCGGCGAGGCCGGGCTCATGATCGACGGTGACTATGTCAACGAACGCCTCGGTGAGCTCGCGGTGGACGAAGACATGTCGCGCTACGTCCTGTAGAAATTGGATAAAAAGCGGGGGAGCTTGCGATGGCCAACAAGACATTGGGAACGCGGCAGAAACTAAGTTTTCGTGTCGAACCGTCGCAATCCCGCCCGCGCAATCCGGTTGCCGTGGCAGCCCAGCAGCGCGCCGGTGGTGCGGGTCCGCATCGCAAGAATGCATCGGCGCAACGGCAGCAGTTGAAGGCCGAACTGCAGAGCAAACTGGGCGGTGATGACAAAGATTGACCAGCCACTGCAGGGCTGCAGGGGAGATGTATCAAAATGTTAGATTTTGATGAAGGCGCCGGTAGAAATGCCGGCGCTTTTTTCATTGGCGCGGTGCGCTTGCAGATGAGAAGCAGCTGCGCAATGCCAGATGAGGCGATAAAAAAATACAACAATTGCCATTTCAATCTTTCGCTCCCGTCTAAAAAATGACTTGTATCGACCAAGGTGCAGTCATGCGCGACGAGAAGCATTAATGTCTGTCCATCCGACTGCAAGTGCGGATCCTCAAGACTATTTTTAGAGAAGGACGTCACATGAAAAAATCTCTGCTGGCACTCGCCGTTCTGGGCGCGTTCGCAGGCGCAGCACAAGCGCAAAGCTCCGTCACGATCTACGGTATCGTCGATACCGGTGTTGTCTACCAAAGCAAGGTTGCTACCGCCAACGGCGGCACCGGCTCCAAGTTCGGTCTGAACTCGGGCATCATCCAAGGTTCGCGCATCGGCTTCAAGGGTGCTGAAGATCTGGGTGGCGGCCTGTCCGCAGTCTTCAACCTGGAAGCTGGCTTCAGCAACGACACCGGCGGCCTGCAAGGTTCCGACGCCACCACCGGTTCCAACCTGTTCCGCCGCAAGTCGGTGGTCGGTCTGGCTGGTAACTTCGGTACCGTCCTGCTGGGTCGTCAAACCGACTTCGCTGACACCATCTCGGCTTACACCGCCGTGCAAGACTTCGGTGGCTGGGTCAACAACTCCGGTTCCGGTCTGGATCGCCTGCAAGGCACCCGTACCAACAACTCGATCAGCTACACCACGACCAACCTGAGCGGCTTCACCGGTAACCTGATGTACGGCTTCGGCGAAACCGCTGGCCAGACCTCCGCCGGTCAATCCTTCGGCGTTGGCGGCAAGTACGACAACGGTCCTCTGGGTCTGGGCATCAACTACTACCAGTCCAAGGCTGGTTCGACCCCGTCTGACGTTTCGCTGATCCCGGCAACCTCGACTACCGCCAGCGTCAACACCCTGTCGGCCAACGCTGGCAGCTCCGCTCAGAAGGTCCTGAACGTGGCAGCGTCCTACCAGTTCGGTCCGGCACGCGTGTACGGTAACTACTCGCGCGTGAAGCAAGACCTGAACACCCAGGCCAACCTCACCGCCATCGGCGTGGGTTCGCTGACCACCGTGACCAACCGTACGCTGGCCCGTTCCAACAAGGCTGACATCTACGAAATCGGTACCGCTTATTCCTTGACCCCATCGCTGAAGCTGCTGGCGGCCGTGGACCACACCCGTGCCACCTTCGACGGCGTGGATAACAAGGCCAAGCTGACCCAGGTCAGCCTGGGTACCGACTACTGGCTGTCCAAGCGTACCGACCTGTACGCCTTCCTGGCTTACACCAAGGCTAGCGATCTGGTCAATCCGGGCGTCTCCGACAGCACCGGTAACGATGGCAACCAAGGCGCCGTCGCCGTGGGTATCCGCCACAAGTTCTAATGTGAATGAGCAGCGTCGTCGACTTTGACGACGCCTGCCGATCCACAATCGGACTAGCAGTAATCGCAGTGATCAAAGCGCCGCATGATTTTCATGCGGCGCTTTTTTTCATGCTTTTCGACGATTCCGTTTTTGTTAGTTTTCTGTTTCTGTTTCTTACATTTTGCAACAATAAAAGTCAGGTCGTAAAAACCTGATGGTCGCTTCGCATTCGGCTCGGTTTCGCTTTCCACAGGAGGGCTGCAGGCGGCACGGAAACCCCGTTTATTGTGCCGCAAAATACTCGCCTTTACATCGCCAAATCCTGACGAAACCCTGACTGGTGGCCGATCTTGATGACTGTAAAGAAAGCGTAATAAGCCTTCCTGTTTGCGCACTTTTCCGCGCCGCACTGCTCTAATATTCGCCATACATTTTGATGCTTGCAGGAATCACCTCCCGACCTCATGTCTGACGACGGGGCACTTGCAGTATCTCCCTTCACGCTCTGATAGCGGCATCAATTTCTAAGTTTTTGATGCATACGGAACCGACGCAGCTTTCTGCGCCGGAGGGGATTTTTTTTCCCCGGATTTTGTTTGCAGTCGCAAGCGCAAAAGCAAGCGCAACAGAAAGGAAGCAACATGGCCACAAGAGAAGAGCTGGCAGTCATCAAGGCGGCCCGTGCCGGAGAATCGCGCGCACAACTGGCTCTGGGTCGACGTTATCTCAATGGCGGCAGCGGTCTGCCGCGCAGCAAGGGCACTGCGTTCTATTGGCTGCGCCGCGCCGCGCAGCAAGGCGTGGACGATGCCTGGATGATCATCGGCCGCAACATCACCTATGAGCAGGTCAAGGACCTGTCCTCGCCCCAGGAGGCCGCGGTCTGGTACGAAAAGGCCTTCGAGGCCGGCGTACCGCAAGCCGGCCTGATCTTTGCCCGGCTGGTGCTGGAGCACACCGACCAGTTCGACAGCAATGCCCATGCGCGCGCCATTGCCGCGCTCTCCCTGCTGGCCAGTCGCGATGATCACCAGGCCCAGTGGCTGCTGGCGCAGCAGATGCAGCGTCACGGCCAGCCGGTGGTGCCGGGTGCGGCCTCCTCGGCAGTCGAAGAAAGGCTGATGCAGGAAGCCGCGCGCGCCGGTATCGAGCAGGCCCAGTACGCCCTGCTCGACAAGGCCTGGCAACAGGGTGAGGGCGAGGCCTTTGCACGTGGCGCACGGCCACTGGTGCAGCGACTGACGGAGCGCAATAGCGCTGCCGTCGGCCAGCTGGAGAAGGAATCCGACGCCACCGGCCTGGTGCAGTTGAGCCCCGAGGAGGCCACGCTGCTGCTGCGCTACGGCCAATGGCAGGCGCGCGCGCCGCAACCCGATCTGCAGGAATTGATGCGCCTGTTCGAGCTGGCCGCCGTGGCCGGCGAGAACGAGGCCCGGCTGGAACTGGGCCTGCTGTGCGCCAAGATCGACCGCCAGGGACAGCGCGTGTTCATGGAACAGGGCCTCGCCAACTTCAAGAAAGCCCTGCACTGGCTGGTGCTGGCGGGAGAGGGCGGCAGCGCGCCGGCGTGGCATGCGTTGGCACGCATCTATTCGCGCTCCATCTATTCGCAGCGCAATCTGCAGGTGGCGCAGCAATATCTGGAAAAGGCGGCCGAGGCCGGCCTGACCGAGGCGCAGGCCGAACTGGCGCACATCTTCTGGCGCAATCGCCGCGATGACCCCATGCATGACGTCAAGGCCCTGTACTGGTGGCAGCAGGCTGCCGCCCGTGGCGATGCGGAGTCGGCCGAGGCGCTGCTGCCGTTCCAGGCGCAGGAAGATGCGCAGGACTGGGCGGTACAGGCGCGTGCGCAGTTGAGCGAGCGGCTACGCAACAGCAACCCCTTC
This sequence comes from Herbaspirillum sp. BH-1, assembly GCF_002870055.1. NCBI lineage: Bacteria > Pseudomonadati > Pseudomonadota > Betaproteobacteria > Burkholderiales > Oxalobacteraceae > Herbaspirillum > Herbaspirillum sp. BH-1. Next base: position 18,017 of record NZ_PKOI01000009.1, read on the forward strand.
CTGAGTGCCCGCATCGAACTGGCGGCCATCTTCGGTCTGACCAAGCCGGAAGCGCTGCTCATCGACATCAAGCAGGCCGATTACGGGCACTGCCTGGTGGTCGACATCTGTGCCCATCATGCCCGCAGCAAGCGGCGCCTGATCGCGGTGCAAAGCGAGGCGCAGCGCACTGCGATCAACCGCGTCAGTCGCCTGTTCGGCGACGTCGACTGCGGCTTCAGCGGCCCGGAAGGCAATTATCGTCAGCGCCAGTACCGCCTGCGTACCGCCTTTCCCGAAGCCGCCTGAGGCGATGTGCTTGCGCTACGCCTACATGTGGTAGCGCAGGCTCAGCGCGACGTTGCGCGGCGCGCCCGGCAGGCTCAGGTTGGGGCTGCTGCCGTGGCCGGAGATGATGTAGCCGGTGTTGAAGATATTGCCGACGTTCAGTTGCAGCTCATAGCGGGCCGTGCGGTAGGCCGCCATCGCATCGGCGGTCACGTAGCCGGGCAGGGTGACGGTGTTGCCCGGGTTGGCAAAGCGCGCCCCCACGGCATTGGCGCCACCGCCGACGATGAAGCCCTCGCCCAGTTCCTTGGTCAGCCACAGGTTGGCGCTGTGACGCGGCGTCAGGGTGGCATTCTTGCCCTTGAAGGGGACATTGCCGGCCGCCGTGACGCTGGTGTCGAAGGAAGATGACTCGGTGATCACCGCGTCCAGGTAGGCGTATCCGGCCAGCAGTTTCCAGCCCTGCTTGAGGTCGGCACTGAAGGTGAATTCGGCGCCATCGGTGCGCTGCTTGCCGACCGGCACGATCGTATTGTTGGGCAGGGTCGACTTGATGTTGTCGCGCTCCAGACGGAACACCGACACGGTGGCGCTGGCGCGTCCTTCCCAGAAATCATATTTGGCACCGACCTCGGTATTGCGCGTGTTTTCCGGCGCCAGGTCGGCGTTGTTGGTGGCCAGTGCGAAGTTCTCCCCCGAGGGCTGGAAGGAGCGGCTCCACGAGAGGTAATAGGATTGCGTCTCGCTGGGTTGCCACACCAGGCCGGCACGCGGACTGTAGGCGGTATCGGTGCGCGACAGGTTGCTGGGCACACCGGCGGCCGACACCAGCCTGGCCTGTTGGCGGAAGCTGTCGTGGCGCAGGCCGACCAGTGCCTTCCACTGCGCATTCAGGGTGATGCTGTCCTGCAGATAGGCGGCAAAGGTGTCATAGGTGCCGTAGGTCAGCGATGGCGCGGTCACCCGGTCAGGATTGACCAGCGGCAGCACCGGATTGAAGATCGAGACCGGCGCCACGCCCGAGGTGCCACCTGCCACGGCCACGCCGCCGTAGGTAGCGGCGTCCTTGCTCTGGCTGCCCACTTCCACCCCATAGAGGATTTCATGACGGGTCTGGCCCAGCGTCAGCTTCTGCGTCAGCTCGCTCTGGTTGAACCAGCCGTTTTCATCGCGCACCAGCTTGGCATGGTTCAGGGCCATGGTGCCGTTGGTTTCGTTGACGTTGCCGTTGATGTTGGTGTTGTTGCGGTTGAGGTGGTAATCGTAATAGCGCAGGCCGTTGCGGAAGGAAAACTCGTCGTTGAAACGGTGCGTGAAGGTCGCCGTGGTGGACGCCACACGTGACTGCACGAAGTCGGCGTCGCGGGCATTGCGCGCACCGAAGTAGGTGCCGGGGTCCACCGCCACCGGACGCCCGCGATAGGACGGGATGCCGAAGTCCATGACGCGCCGGTCTTCCAGGTAGTCGGCCTGCAGCAGCAATTTGGTATCGGCCGAGAAGCGCAGGGCCAGGGAGGGCGCGATGGCCTTGCGGTCGATGAATTGCTGGGCGCGATAGCTGTCACCACGTTCTACGGCGCCGGTCAGGCGCCAGGACAGCGCGCCGTCGCCGGCAGCGCGTCCCAGGTCCAGCTCGGCGCGCCGACCGGCGGTGCTGTTGGCGGTGATGCCGACGTCGCTGATATCCACGCCCGGCTTCTTGCTCACGCGGTTGATCAGGCCACCCGAGGAGCCGCGGCCATACAGCACGGCGGCCGGGCCCTTGATCACTTCCACATTTTCCACATTGGACAGGTCGCGGAAATACAGCGCATCGTCGCGGAAGCCATCCACGAACTGGTCCCCGATGGCGGTAAAGCCGCGGATGAACACCTGGTCGCGCTGGCCGTCGCCGGTGGACAGGCCCAGCCCGGGCACGTTCTTCAGGACATCCTGCAGCGAGGCCGCATTCTGGTCGCGGATCACCTGGGCCGGCACCACGTTGATGGTCTGCGGCACGTCGCGCAGCGGAGCTTCGCTCTTGGTGGCACTGACCGCGGTCGGCGCCACATAGCCGTCATTGGTACGGGCACCGCTGACTTCGATGGCGGGCAGGGAAGAAGCGGATTCCTGCGCCCAGGCCAGGGAGGACAGGGAGGAAAGGGAGCAGGTGGCCAGGACGGCCAGGTACAAGGGTTGCAGGCGGAAATTCATTTTATTCTTCACAATGAGGTCGATTAATAGGAATAATTATTATTCGTATTAAATGATGATTGTAAGAAGATGTAAATAGAAAGCTGCATACTTGCCATGCGCTCCCGTGAAATGGGAGCGGCAAGGCCAGTGAGCTTGCCCGTGAGGGCAGGGTCACATCGTGTAAGTCAGGAAATCAGGAAATCAGGGAATCGGGGGAGAGGGCCAAGCGCGAGGGCGCTCGGCTTCAGTGCAGGTGAATGGCCTGTTCGCCATCGGCACCGCCATCCGGGCCGGCCTGGCCGAAGGAATACAACGAATAGCTGGTGCCATCGTCGTCGGCCTCGTACTGGTAGGAATTGCCCCAGGGGTCGCGTGGCAGGCGGTCGACGTAGCCGCCGATGGCCCAGTTGGCCGGCACCGGTGCCCGCGTGGGCTTGATCACCAGCGCCAGCATGCCCTGCTGGGTGGTGGGGTAGCGGCCATTGTCCTGGCGATAGCGGTCCAGGCCGCTGGCGATGGCCTGCATGTCCTTTTCGGCGGCCATGGCCTGCGGGCTGTGGTCATGGTTGAAGCGTGCCACCAGCGGCGGCAGTGCCAGGGCGGCGGCCACCGCCAGCACGGTCAATACCAGGATCCAGCGCAGGCGCGCCAGGCCGCGCTGCAGGAACAGGAAAGCAGGATGTTGCCGCGAAGGCAGGGAAGAACGGCGCATGGAAGCTGCTGGCTTGGTCAAGGGAGCAAGGGGACAAGGAGACGATAGGAAGTCAACGCTGCGCGACACCGGCTTGCGCACAGACGAGCGAGGTGCCGCCCACTGCCGATACCCACGGCGGCGGCCCGGCACTGGCCGGTCATCAGGGTTGCAGGGTCACCGGCACGCCGGCCTGACTGCTGACCACTGCTGACAACGTGGCATAAAACTCGCTGCCGTCACGGGTGTTGAGCCAGTGCTGGCCGTCGAATTTGTAGTGGAAGCCGCCGGAACGGGCTGCCAGCCACATTTCCTGCATCGGGGCCTGGCTGTTGATGATGATCTTGGAGCCATTGCCGATGCACTCGATCTCCAGCACATTGCCGCTGCGGCTGCATTCCACGTCCAGCTCGCTGGCGTCGCAGGCGTCTTCCAGCGCCGTCTCGATGGCGTTGAGGGTGGCATCAGCCAGGTCCAGGAATTCCGATTCGGTCATGCTACACTCCAAGGCATTCTAAGATTTCGATGTAATCCGACATTTTATCGTGAAGTCACACTATTCTCCCGTCCGTCGTGCAGCTTCCCTGGCCCTCTGTGCCGCCGCCTTGATGCTGGCCGGCTGCGGCCAGAAAGGTCCGCTGTACATGCCCAAGGTGCCGCCCGACCCGTTTGCGCATACCCAGCCCAAACCGGCGACCCCGCAGCCGGACACCAAGGCTGGCGCGCAGCAGGGTGGCGACGTGACCCCGGCGGCAACTGACGCCCCCGCCAAATAAGCCTTCCCGCTGCGTGACCCCGAGGGGCCGCGCAGGCAATATCGCAAAACAGCCGCAAAGCGGTGCCGAACCCGTCCAGCGCGGTCGGCGCCGGATTCCCCAACAGTTCAGATTTCAGATTTCCCGGATATCCATGTCCCACTTTTCCTACCGCAATGGCGCCCTGCACGCCGAACAGGTTTCGCTGCAGGCGCTGGCCGAACAGTTCGGTACGCCGCTCTACGTCTATTCCAAGGCTGCCCTGGTCGAGAATTTCTCGGCCTATGCCGACGCCTGCCGCAAGGCCGGTCGTGCCGAAGGTGCCAATGATGCAAGGGGTGGGGCGCTGGTGTGCTATTCGGTCAAGTCCAACTCCAACCTGGCGGTGCTGAACCTCCTGGGCCGTCTGGGTTCGGGCTTCGACATCGTCTCCGGCGGTGAGCTGCTGCGCGTGGTGGCTGCCGGCGGCGATGCCCGCAAGGTGATCTTCTCGGGCGTCGGCAAGGGCCGCGACGAGATGAAGCTGGCCCTGGAACATGACATCCTCTGCTTCAACGTCGAATCCATCCCCGAGGTGGCGCGCCTGAACGAAGTGGCCGGCGCCCTGGGCAAGCGCGCCCGCATCTCGCTGCGGGTGAACCCGAATGTGGATGCCAAGACCCACCCCTACATCTCCACCGGCCTGAAGGAAAACAAGTTCGGCGTGGCCTATGAAGATGCGCTGAACTGCTACCGTGCCGCCGCCGCCCTGCCCAATATCGAGGTGGTCGGCATCGATTGCCACATCGGTTCGCAATTGCTGGACGACTCGCCGCTGCTGGAAGCGCTGGACAAGGTCATCGACATGGTCGACACGCTGGAAGCCGAGGGCATTCACATCCATCACCTCGACATCGGCGGTGGCATCGGCATCCGCTACGACGACGAGCAACCGGTGGCCATCGGCGACTACCTGGCCCGCGTGTTCGCCCGGGTCGACGCCTGGCGCGCCAGCAAGTACGACGGCCGTCCGATCCAGGTCATGTTCGAACCCGGCCGCTCGGTGGTCGGCAATGCCGGCCTGCTGCTGACCGAGGTGCAGTACCTCAAGCATGGCGAAGGCAAGAATTTCGCCGTGGTCGATGCCGCCATGAATGATCTGATGCGCCCGGCCATGTATGAAGCCTGGCACGGCGTGAAGACCGTCAAGGAAAACGCCGGCCAGGCGCGTATCTATGACGTGGTCGGTCCGGTCTGCGAATCCGGTGACTGGCTGGCACGCTCGCGTGAGCTGGCCATTGGCGAAGGCGACCTGCTGGCCCTGATGTCGGCCGGCGCCTACGGCATGACCATGGCCTCCAACTACAACACCCGCGGTCGCGCCGCCGAGGTGCTGGTCGATGGCACGCAGGTGCATCTGGTCCGCCAGCGCGAGCAGCCGGCCGATCTGTTTGCGCTGGAAAAGATCGTCGACTGAGTTTGTTGTCGTTCCAATAAGCGGCAGCCCCGGAAACGCGGCTGCCGTTTCCTTTTCAACAGCGTTTATTGATCGGCCGGCAATACGCGCCGGTACTGGGCCTCAGATATTTTTTGCGGAGCCGCATTTTTGTTTTGCCTTTCAGAAATTTGGGCGCAAAATAGCCGTCCGTCCAAAGAACAAATAACGCATCTCGACAAGCCTGGCGCGCAAGCAGCAACGCGCCACCGGAGACCAGGCAAGCCAACAGGCCACAGGACGACAGGGAGAAGACCATGCCACCGGGACGGTGGTCGGTAGCGCAACACAGGGGAATTCCATGCAAGTCCTGGAACGCACAGAGGGAGATCGCGACAAGCGGGTGCACGGCGAGGGCGCCGAAGGCGACCTGGCGTCTGCGCATCCTGGCGCCTCCACATCCACCGCATCATCAAGCCCAGCATCAAGCGCGCCCAGCGTCGAGGAACTGGAAGTCCGTGCCTCGCATATCACCGCCGCCGCCGTGGCTGCAGCTGCCGTCACGGCCGCCGTGGTGACCGCCGCCGGCGAGGAAGCCACGATGCGCACCGAACGCGTGGCGCAGGAGCAGCCCGAGGCGGGCCGCCGCCCGGCGCCCAGCGGCCCGCGCAGCGAACCGCAGGTGGCAGCCTCCACCCGTGGCGCCCTGCTGGTTTCACTGTTGACACTGGCCATCATCGGCCTGGCGCTGTGGCTGGGTGCGCAATGGCCGCAACGCTCGCTCAAGCCGATGCTGACGCAATTGCCGAGCTTTTCCCGGCCCGCGCCGGTAGCCCCTGCTGCCGCAGCCCAGCCGGCTGTCGAAGAAAGCAGCGCAGCGGCCAGCCTGGAGGCCCCCGGACCTGACGCCATCGCCCAGTTGCAGCAGGAAGCCGATGAAAAGGCGCGTCTGCTGGCACAGAAGCGCGCCGCCGCCGAGGCCCGTCATCGCCGCGAGGATGCCGCCCTGGCCCTGCGCGAGCAACGTCGGCGCGAAGCCGAGGCACAACTGGCCAATGCCCGCGCCCAGGCCGAGCGTGCCCAGGCGGCGGTCACCCCACCGCCAGCGGTGGCGACTCCGGCTGCGCCATCCCTGGCAGAGCAGGTCAAGCAATGCAGCGTGCTGTCGCTGTTCGCCCGCGAAAGCTGCCTGTGGAAGCTATGCGACGGCAAGTGGGGCAAGAATGGCTGCCCCTCCTACGAGCGCAATAACGAAGGCGCCTGAGCCGGCGCCGCTGCAGCACCTCTTCCTCCCCTCTCCCTTTCCGGATTGTCTGGATTGCCAGATACGGCCCGGCCGGTACCGCCCTCAGGGGGCGCGGCCGGCCGGGAGCAATTCTTGCTTGCCTGAAGGCCGTCGGCGCAGGACGGCAAGCCCGCCTGTGGTCCCCCCACGACAGATGAAAAGTCTTGCCGCAAGCGGTTTTGCGAACGGTTTTTGCCGTTGACTTGCCGCTATAATGCGCGTTTTTCTTCCCTTCCCTGCAAGGAAAAAGGCATGAATGCACTGCTCTGGTTCGTCGTCCTCTACTGGGTTATCTCGGTGGCCATCGGTCTGTATGCCACCCGATACGTCAAGAGTTCGAAGGACTATGCCGTCGCCGGCCGCTCGCTGCCGATGTCGGTGGTGACCGCGACCGTGTTTGCGACCTGGTTCGGTTCGGAAGCGGTGCTGGGAGTGTCTTCGACCTTCCTCAAGGAGGGCCTGGGCGGCATCGTGGCCGATCCCTTCGGCTCTTCGTTGTGTCTGATCCTGGTCGGCGTCTTCTTCGCCAAGCGCCTGTACCGGATGAATCTTCTGACCATCGGCGACTACTACAAGAAGCGCTTCGGCCGCGCCGCCGAGATGCTGGTGACGATCTGTATCGTCATTTCCTACCTGGGCTGGGTGGCCGCGCAGATCAAGGCCCTGGGCCTGGTCTTCAACGTCGTCTCGGGCGGCTACATCCCGATGCACTGGGGCATGATCATCGGCGCCGGCAGCGTGCTGATCTATACCCTCATGGGCGGCATGTGGGCCGTGGCCATCACCGACTTCCTGCAGATGATCATCGTGGTGGTCGGCATGCTCTACATCGGCTACGAAGTCTCGGGCATGGTCGGCGGTCCCGGCGTGGTGATCGCGCATGCGGCCGAGGCCGGCAAGTTCAACTTCTGGCCGGCCGCCGAGCTCAAGGACGTGCTGTGGTTCTTTGCCGCCTGGATCACCATGATGCTGGGCTCGATCCCGCAGCAGGACGTGTTCCAGCGGGTGATGTCGTCCAAGAACGAAAACGTGGCCCGCAATGCCTCCATCCTGGGCGGCGTGATCTATTTCTTCTTCGTCTTCATCCCCATCTTCCTGGCCTACTCGGCCACGCTGATCGACCCCGCCATGGTCTCGCGCCTGTTGGAGACCGATTCCCAGCTGGTCCTGCCGACCCTGATCATGGAAAAGATGCCGGTCTTCGCCCAGGTGATGTTCTTCGGTGCCCTGTTGTCGGCCATCAAGAGCTGCGCCAGCGCGACCCTCCTGGCCCCCTCGGTGACCTTCACCGAAAACGTGCTCAAGGAAATTCGTCCCTGGAAGAACGACCGTGAATTCCTCTTCACCATGCGCGCCGTGGTACTGGTCTTCACCATCGGTGTCACCTCGCTGGCCCTGAACAGCCAGTCCAGCATCTACGAAATGGTCGAGAACGCCTACAAGGTCACGCTGGTGGCAGCCTTCGTGCCCCTGGCCTTCGGCGTCTACTGGCAGCGCGCCACCCGCCAGGGTGCATTGATGGCCATGGTGCTGGGCCTGGTGTCCTGGATCACGCTGGAATACACCGCTCCGGAAGGCCTGTGGCCGCCCCAGCTGGCCGGCCTGCTGTTCTCCATCGGCGGCATGGTGGTCGGATCGCTCATGCCCCAGGTACTGGCACCGGTGGCCCCCATCGCCGTGGCACCGGCCGAGGGAACGGTCCAGTCCTGAGTTCTTCTTGCCTGCCTGAAACGGTCGCCCGGCTCTGCCGCGCGACCGTTTCTGTTTTTAAGCTTCCGTTGGGTCCCAGTCTGCGGTGGGGATGATGCGTTTCATGAACTCATCGAAGAGTGGGACGGTAAAGGCCGTGTCCCCGTGCGTCGGGCTCCATATCATCCCTTTTGCGATGAGACTGCTGCGCAGGGGGCCCAAGGAAGAGCTCTCGCGGCCCAGCTTGGCGGCGATGTCCCCTGAGCGGTGCGGGCCGGCCCCCAGCTCTGCCATTGCCCTTAGATACTTCTTCTCCGCCGGCGTCAGCCGATCAAAACGTACCCGGAAGAAGCTCTCATCCAGTGCCGCGACTGCTTCGACCGAGGCGGTTTCTACGTCCTGTCGCGTGATGGGGCTGCTGGCTGCGACATCCCATGCGTGCTTGCCCCATTCCTGCAGGAAATAGGGATACCCCTTGGTGAAACCGATGATCAGGTTCACAGCTTCGTTGTCGACGCCCACGCCTTCATCATGTGCCGGCTTGACGATGGCGTCGGCGGCGTCGGTCGCGTCCAGCGGACCTATTATCGGGAAGTCAAACAAGCGTTCAGAATAGGACTTGGCCTCTCCCATCCTGCCTCGGAGCTGAGGCAATCCGGCACCCACGACCACCAGCGGAAGTTGCAGTTGCGCACAGCGGTGCAGGGCCGATGTCAGTGCTGCCAGCTGCTTTTCGGGGACATACTGCAGTTCATCGATGAAAATGGCGACTAGCGTGCCGGCAGCGTGTGCTGCGGCCCCGACCTGCTCCAGCAACATCGTCAAATCACCCTCCAGGTCGCCGTTATCGGCAAGGCCCGGCTCTGGCTCGTAATCGAGTCCGACTTCAACATCGTTGAAGGTGAGCTTCATCTTGCCGACGAATCCCGCAAGGGCGCGCAAGCCGCGAATGGCGACGTCCTTTGCCTGTTCCATACGGCTCAACTTGAGCAGGCCGATGCGCAGCTGCGGTGCCAGTACGGCCGGGAGCGATCTCCCTTCAGGTGCTTCGATGCGGATCGTCACCACTCCGGAACCCTCGGCATCCTTCATCATCTGGTCCAGCAAGACCGTCTTGCCGACACCGCGCAGACCGACGAGCATCATGCTCTTGGCGGGCTTGCCGCGGCGTAGCCTTTCAATGCACAGGCGCATCTTCGCCCGCACTTCATCACGTCCGGCAAGCTCTGGCGGAGGACTGCCGGCACCCGGCGCGTAAGGATTCAGGATAGGGTCCATATATACACGCTTTAGGTAATTTATGTAATCTTCATAAATTAGCTAAAATCAGTAGAAGAAACAAGGTCGAAGGAAGTGGCGTTGCGTAAGACCATGGCCAGGCTGCTTGCCGCGGCCCGATTCTCCCGGGCGGGGAATCGATGGGAGCGGTCAGGGTCTGTTTACTAATCCCTTGATCTAAAACTGGCTATGTTAGCCAGAACTGCTGGGCTAGCCGCTGTCAAAGCATGTTGATAGACCGCTTTTCGACGTAATTTGATATCAATCTAGAAATAGATTGAGCCGAAACCGGAACTTATTTGCTTTCCATCAACCTGAAATGACATGACTGAGCAAACTCGCCCCTACGATTTTGCTGCCGATGCGTTGTTTCTGGATTTCGACGGCACCCTGGTCGAACTGGCGCCACAACCCGAAGAGATCGTGGTGCCGCCGGAACTGATCACGCTGTTGCAGCGACTACAACAAGAATCGGACGGCGCGCTGGCCATCGTCAGCGGCCGCCCCCTGGACCAACTCGACTTCTTCCTGGCGCCGTTGCGCCTGCCGGCCGCGGGCGTGCATGGCGCCGAACGGCGTACCGCCGATGGCCGCATCCTCCAGCAGCCGGTGCCGGACGTGCATCACCTGCGCGAGCGCCTGCTGCCGCTGGTGGAGGGCAATCCCGGTCTGCAGCTGGAACTCAAGCGCGGCGCGCTGGCGCTGCACTACCGGCACGCCGCCCACCTGGAGCAGCGCTGCGTGGAAACCATGATGGACGCCCTGCGCCACGAACCCGGCTTTTCCCTGCTGCACGGCAAGATGGTGGTGGAGGCCAAGCCTCACATCAACAAGGGTGACGCGGTGGCGGCGTTCCTGCATGAAGCGCCTTTCCGCGGGCGTCGCCCGGTCTTCATCGGTGACGACGTGACCGATGAAGCCGGATTCGCCATCGCCCAGGCCGAGACCTATGGCGGCCTGGGCATCAAGGTCGGTACCGGCCCCAGTCAGGCGCAGCAGCGTCTGGCCGATCCGGCCGCGGTGCTGGCCTTGCTGCGAGAGGCCATCCCCGCACGCAGCCTCAGCGGATAACCGCCCGGGCGCAGCACGCGCCCATCATCGCCTTCCATCAAGAAATCTGACCCACAGAACAGAGCACGAGGAACCATGAGCCAGCCCAGCCCCGACCCGCAACAGGAAGCGCAGCCGCAACCGCACTCGCAGACCCAACATTCCGAACAGCCGCACCTGGCCGCCCAGGCACACGACATGCCCTCCACCTCCTCGCTGGACCTGGGGGTGATCGGCAACTGTGCCTTCTCGGCGCTGGTGGACAAGATGGGCCGCATCGTCTGGTGCTGCCTGCCGCGCTTCGATGGCGACCCGGTCTTCAATGCCCTGCTGGACCCCACCGACAATGGCGCGCTGTGGGCCTTCCAGCTGGAGAATTTCTCCCACAGCGAGCAGTGGTACGAACCCAATACCGCTGTGCTGCGCACCCGGCTCTACGATACGCTGGGGCAGGGCATCGAAATCACCGACCTGGCGCCGCGCTTCCAGAGCCGTGGGCGCTTCTTCCGCCCGCTGCAGCTGGTGCGCCGCATCCATCCGCTCTCCGGCGCGCCGCGCATGCGGGTGGTGTTGCGTCCGCGCTTCGACTGGGGCCGTGATATCCCCGCGCAGACCCGGGGCAGCAACCACATCCGCTATGTCGGTCCCGAGCAGACCCTGCGCCTGAACACCGATGCGCCGATCAGCTACATCGTGGACGAGACCGCCTTCGTGGTCAGCCGCCCCTATAACTTCATCCTGGGCCCGGATGAAACCCTGCACGGCGGCATCAACGACACCGCGCGCGATTTCGAACAGGAAACCACCGCCTATTGGCGCAACTGGAGCCGCGCCCTGGCCACGCCGCTGGAGTGGCAGGATGCGGTGATCCGCGCGGCCATCACCCTGAAGCTCTCGGTCTTTGAAGACACCGGCGCCATCATCGCCGCCATGACCACCAGCGTGCCCGAGGCGCCGGGCAGCCAGCGCAACTGGGACTATCGCTATTGCTGGCTGCGCGACGCCTTCTTCGTGGTGCGCGCCCTGAACAGCCTGTCCGAACTGGGGACCATGGAAGACTATCTGCGCTGGCTGACCAACGTGGTGGTGCGCTCCGGCGGTGGCCATGTGCAGCCGCTGTATGGCATCGGGCTGGAAGAAGCGCTGCCCGAGCAGATCCTGGACCATCTGCCGGGCTACCAGCACCACCAGCCGGTGCGCGTGGGCAACCAGGCCTATGAACATTTCCAGCACGACGTCTATGGCAACATCGTGCTGGGTGCGGCCCAGGCCTTCCACGACATGCGCCTGCATCATCGCGCCGGGGCCGAGCATTTCCAGCATCTGGAAGCGGTCGGTGAGCGCGCCTACGAGGTCTACAACCAGCCTGATGCCGGCATGTGGGAGCTGCGCACCCGCTCGCGCATCCATACCTCGTCGGCATTGATGAGCTGGGCTGCTTGTGACCGCCTGGCCAAGATCGCCGCCCGGGTCGATCTGCCCGAGCGGGCCCGCCACTGGGGCGACCGCGCCAAGGAAATTGGCGAGCGCATCCTCACCGAAGCCTGGAACGAGCAGCGCCAGGCCTATGCCGAAAGCTTCGGCGGCCGCGATCTCGACGCCAGTGTGCTGCTGATGGTGGAAGTGGGCCTGATTGCGCCGACCGACAAGCGCTTCATTTCCACCGTCGAGGCGCTGGAAAAACACCTGTGCGATGGCCCCTACATGCGCCGCTACGAAGCACCGGACGACTTCGGCCGGCCCGAGACCGCCTTCAACATCTGCACCTTCTGGCGTATCGACGCGCTGGCCCGCATCGGCCGCAAGGAGCAGGCCCGTGAAATCTTCCAGGCCATGCTGGATGCCCGCAACCACCTGGGCCTGCTGTCCGAGGATACCCATCCGGTCACCCGCCAGATGTGGGGCAATTTCCCGCAGACCTATTCGATGGTGGGCATCATCAACTGTGCAATGCGCCTGTCGGCGTCATGGGAGGCGGTGATCTGATGTCGCGACTCGTTGTTGTCTCCAATCGCCTGGCCGATCCCCGCAAGCCCGCCGCTGGCGGCCTGGCGGTGGCGCTGGGCGAAACCCTGAAGAAGACCGGCGGCCTGTGGTTCGGCTGGAGCGGCAAGGTGGTCGAGGACGGCACGCCCGGCGAGGGCGAGCTGCGCGTGAACCAGGCCGGTAGCGTGACCCTGGCCGAGCTGGACCTGTCGCAGGAAGACCACGACGCCTACTACCGTGGCTATGCCAACGGCGTGCTGTGGCCGGTGTTCCACTACCGGCTCGACCTGGCGCACTTCGAGGCCGGCCATCTTGGCGGCTATCGGCGCGTGAACCAGCTGTTTGCGCGCAAGCTGTTCCCGCTGTTGAAGCGCGATGACATCGTCTGGATCCACGACTACCATCTCATCCCGCTGGCCGCCGAGTTGCGCGCCATGGGCTGCGAGGCGCGCATCGGCTTCTTCCTGCACATCCCGCTGCCGCCGCCGCCCATCCTGACCGCCATTCCCTCTCACGAATGGCTGATGCGGGCGCTGTTCGCCTACGACCTGGTGGGCTTCCAGAATCACGCCGACCTGCAGCACTTCGCCCAGTACGTGCAGGCCGAAGCCACGGCCGAGCCGGTCGGCCCCAACCAGTTCCGCGCCTTCAACCGCACGGTGCATGCCAATGCCTTCCCGATCGGCATCGACGTGGCCGAATTCCAGCGCCTGGGCCAGGCCAAGGAAGCGCGCGACACCTATGAAAGCACCAAGGCCGAATACTCGCGCCGCCGCCTGCTGATCGGGGTGGACCGGCTGGATTATTCCAAGGGCCTGCCGCAGCGCATCCGGGCCTTCCGCGAACTGCTGCGCCTGTATCCGGAAAACCGTCACAGCGCCACCCTGCTGCAGATCGCCTCGCCCAGCCGCGAAGACGTGGAAGCCTACGGCGACATCCAGCGCGAGCTGGAAAGCCTGTGCGGCTCCATCAACGGTGATTTCGGCGACTTCGACTGGATGCCGATCCGCTACATCCACCGCACCGTGGCCCGCCGCCGCCTGCCGGGCCTGTACCGCGCCTGCGCGGTCGCGTTGGTCACGCCCTTGCGCGACGGCATGAACCTGGTGGCCAAGGAATTCGTCGCCGCCCAAGACGAGGACGACCCCGGCGTGCTGGTGCTGTCGCGCTTTGCCGGCGCGGCCGAGCAGATGAAGCAGGCACTCATCATCAACCCCTACGACACCCACGGGGCGGCCCAGATGATCCAGCAGGCCCTGCAGATGTCGCAGTCCGAACGGCGCGAGCGCCATGCCGCCTTGATGGAAAACATCCGCCAGTTCGACGTCCACTGGTGGTGCCGCGAATTCCTCGACACCCTGCGCAGCAGCCGCGCCGCTCCCGTCGAGGGCTGACTGGTCACCGGGGCAGGGTAGGGGGAGTGCAGCCCCGAAACTTTCCCAAAAGCAAACACTTTGCCGGCGCGACGGGGCATGCCGTCGCGCGCCAGCATCGCCGCCGCTGGCCGGTTCACTAAAACTCCGCCAAAAGCCTTTATAATTCAGGGTTTTGGAAGTTTTTTGCGGAGTTAGTCATGCCCATTTACGCGTATCGCTGCGAAGCGTGTGGTTTTGCCAAGGATGTCTTGCAGAAGATCTCCGACGATGCGTTGACCGTTTGCCCCTCCTGCCACCAGGACAGCTTCAGGAAGCAGCTCACTGCAGCCGGCTTCCAGTTGAAGGGTTCCGGCTGGTATGTCACCGATTTCCGCGGCAACGGCAGTGGTAGCGCCAACAGCAAGGGTGCCACCGGCACCGGCATTGCCGGCGCCAGCGAGGCTCCGGCCGCAGCAGGTGACGCGGCTGCTGCAGCACCCGCGGCCACACCCGCCCCGGCGGCTGCCACGCCAGCACCAGCGGCAGCGCCGGCGCCTGCTGCGCCCTCTACCCCCAGCGCAAGCTAACGAGGCCCTCCTTCCCCCATGCGCAAATACTTCATCACGGGTCTGCTGATCCTGGTTCCCCTGGCCATCACGCTATGGGTACTGAACCTGATCATCAGCACCATGGACCAGTCACTGCTGCTGCTGCCCGAGGCCTGGCGCCCGCAGCACTGGCTGGGCCACAACATCCCCGGCCTGGGCGCGATCCTGACCTTGCTGATCGTGTTCCTGACCGGCCTGGCCGCGCGCAACTTCATCGGGCGTCGCCTGGTGCTGGTGTGGGAAGGTTTCCTGACCCGCATTCCGGTGGTGAAGTCGATCTATTCCAGCGTCAAGCAGGTCTCCGATACGCTCTTCTCGCCCTCCGGCAATGCCTTCCGCAAGGCCGTGCTGATCCAGTATCCGCGCCAGGGTTCGTGGACCATCGCCTTCCTGACCGGCGCCCCGGGCGGCGAGGTGAAGAACCACCTGGCCGGTGACTTCATCAGCGTCTACGTTCCCACCACGCCCAACCCGACCTCCGGTTTCTTCCTGATGCTGCCGCGTGCCGATGCCATCGAACTCGACATGTCGGTCGATGCAGCCCTGAAGTATGTCGTCTCGATGGGCGTGGTCGCCCCCGAGATGGCGGCCGACAAGAAGATCATCACCGACGCCGCGGCGCCGAAGAATTGACGGGGCGGCCGGTGCCACGCGGCCCGGCCAGCCCCGCCTTCGCCCTTAGCGTCTTCTCTCACGAATCCAACAAGAACACTGTCAACGGAATCACAACCATGTCCATGCGAACCCAATACTGTGGCCTCACTACCGAGGCACTGCTCGGCCAAACCGTCAGCCTGTGTGGCTGGGTGCACCGTCGCCGCGATCACGGCGGCGTGATCTTCATCGACCTGCGCGACCGCGAAGGCCTGGTCCAGGTGGTGTGCGACCCGGACCGCGCCGATGTCTTCAAGAACGCCGAATCGGTGCGCAACGAGTTTTGCCTGCGCATCACCGGCCTGGTACGCAACCGTCCTGAAGGCACCACCAACGCCAACCTGAAGTCGGGCAAGATCGAAGTGCTGTGCCACGAGCTGGAAGTGCTGAACCCGTCGGTGACGCCCCCGTTCCAGCTGGATGACGACAGCCTGTCCGAGACCACCCGCCTGACCCACCGCGTGCTGGACCTGCGCCGTCCGCAGATGCAGAACAACCTGCGCCTGCGCTACAAGGTCGCCATGGAAGTGCGCAAGTTCCTGGATGGCCAGGGCTTCATCGACATCGAAACCCCGATGCTGACCAAGTCCACCCCGGAAGGCGCCCGCGACTACCTGGTGCCCTCGCGCGTGAACGCCGGTGAATTCTTCGCCCTGCCGCAGTCGCCGCAGCTGTTCAAGCAGCTGCTGATGGTGGCCAACTTCGACCGCTACTACCAGATCACCAAGTGCTTCCGCGACGAAGACCTGCGCGCCGACCGTCAGCCCGAATTCACCCAGATCGACTGCGAAACCTCCTTCCTGAACGAGCAGGAAATCCGTGACCTGTTCGAAGGCATGATCCGCCTGGTCTTCAAGAACGCCCTGGACATCGACCTGCCTGACCCGTTCCCGGTGATGGACTTCGCCACCGCCATGGGCATGTATGGTTCGGACAAGCCGGACATGCGCGTCAAGCTGGAATTCACCGAACTGACCGACGTCATGAAGGACGTCGACTTCAAGGTCTTCTCGGGTGCCGCCAACAGCGAAGGCGGCCGCGTGGTCGGCCTGCGCGTGCCGGGCGGTGCCGAAATGCCGCGTTCGGAAATCGACGCCTACACCCAGTTCGTCGCCATCTACGGCGCCAAGGGTCTGGCCTACATCAAGGTCAACGAAAAGGCCAAGGGCCGTGACGGCCTGCAGTCGCCCATCGTCAAGAACATCCACGATGCGGCCCTGAACGCCATCATCGAAAAGACCGGCGCCCAGGACGGCGACCTGATCTTCTTCGGCGCCGACAAGGCCAAGGTGGTCAACGATGCCATCGGCGCGCTGCGCGTGAAGATCGGCCACAGCGATTTCGGCAAGAAGAACGGCCTGTTCGACGACGCCTGGCGTCCGCTGTGGGTGGTCGACTTCCCCATGTTCGAATACGACGAAGACGGCCAGCGCTGGGTCGCCCTGCACCACCCGTTCACCTCGCCCAAGGATGGCCACGAAGACTTCATCTCGACCAATCCTGCAGCGGCCATCGCCAAGGCCTATGACCTGGTCCTGAACGGTTGGGAACTGGGCGGCGGTTCGGTGCGTATCCACCGCGCCGACGTGCAGAGCAAGGTGTTCCGCGCCCTGAAGATCGATGACGAAGAAGCCCGCCTGAAGTTCGGCTTCCTGCTGGACGCGCTGCAATACGGCGCGCCCCCGCACGGTGGCATCGCCTTCGGCCTGGACCGCCTGGTCACCATGATGGCTGGCGCCGAGTCGATCCGCGACGTGATCGCCTTCCCCAAGACCCAGCGCGCCCAGTGCCTGCTGACCCACGCCCCTTCGGCGGTGGACGAGAAGCAGCTGCGCGAGCTGCACATCCGCCTGCGCAATACCGAGCCGGCTGTGAAGGCCTGATCGGCTTATCGATTTTCTCGATAAACCCAGCGAAAAGCGCGTGCAGGAATGCACGCGCTTTTTATTTTTATAAATAATATAAATTTTATTCTTGCGTGATATCAGGCGGGATTCCGGTCGTCGTTGCGCCCCGACGACCGTTCGTCCTGAGTAGCGGCATTGCCGCGTATCGAAGGCGCCTTTGCCTACTCACCGACCCGCGCAGGAGTGTCTTCGATACGGCCCTGAAGGGCCTACTCAGTCCGAACGGTTCCAGATGGATTCACGTGAGGACCCGCTTGTGGTTCTTGAGTCTACATTTCCCTGAACCTGAATCCATGCATGCGCTGCAAGCATGGCGGCATGCACAGATATCATTTCCGCCAGGCCCCCTCGCACCCTATCATCGGCCGGATATTCAACGTCCGACATGAGGGGAAAGCATGCAAGGAACGACATTACCAGCCGGCGGGATGCCGCTGGTCAGCAACCACCAGCGCCGCCGCGCCATCATTGCCACCGTCATCGGCAACGGCCTCGAATGGTTCGACTTCACCGTCTACAGCTTCTTCGCGGTGATCATCGCCAAACTGTTCTTCCCGACCGGCAATGACCTCACTTCCTTGCTGCTGGCCGTGGCCACCTTCGGCGTCGGTTTCTTCATGCGCCCGGTGGGCGGCATCCTGCTGGGTATCTACGCCGACCGCGTGGGTCGCAAGGCGGCGCTGTCGGTGACCATTCTGTTGATGGCGGTGGGCACCACCATGATCGGCCTGGCGCCGACCTATGAAAGCATCGGCCTGTTCGCGCCGCTCATCATCGTCGTTGCACGTCTGCTGCAGGGCTTCTCGGCCGGCGGCGAAATGGGCAGCGCCACCGCCTTCCTGACCGAATATGCACCTGAGCGCGAACGCGCTTTCTATTCCAGCTGGATCCAGGCCAGCATCGGCGTGGCCGTGCTGCTGGGCGCCGCCGTCGGTACCTTCGTCACCTCCAGCCTGAGCCCGGAAGCGCTGTCCAGCTGGGGCTGGCGCCTGCCCTTCCTGCTGGGCATCATCATCGGTCCGGTCGGCTACTACATCCGTAACCACCTCGAAGAGACCCCGACCTTCCTCGAAGAAAAGGACAAGACCGACTCGCCCCTGAAGGAAGTGATCCGCAACTTCCCGCGCGAGACCTCGGCCAGCTTCTCCATGGTGATCCTGTGGACGGTCTGCACCTATGTCTTGCTGTTCTACATGCCGACCTATTCGGTCAAGGTCCTGAAGCTGCCGCAGACCACCGGCTTCATCGCCGGCATGGTGGGTGGACTCTGCATCATGGTCTTGGCGCCCATCGTCGGTCGCATGGCGGATCGCATCGGCCGTCGTCCGCTGCTCTCCGGCTCGGCCGCGTTGATCCTGGTGCTGGCCTATCCCATGTTCGCCTACATCAACAGCGCGCCCAGCCTGTCGACGCTGCTGATCTTCCAGCTGGTCTTCGGCACCCTGATTGCGGCCTACACCGGCCCCATCCTGGCGGCGTTCTCGGAACTGTTCCCGGCCAAGGTGCTCTCCACCGGCCTGTCGGTAGCCTACAACCTGGCCGTGACCATCTTCGGCGGCTTTGCCTCCTTCTTCATCACCTGGCTGATCGCCGCCACCGGCAGCACCATGGCACCGGCCTTCTACGTGATGATCGCTGCCGCCATCAGCTTTGTCGGCACCCGCTTCGTGCGTGAGCCGCAGTATCTGCAACAACATTGATTTTCGCCATGACCAAGATTCTCCTGAAGGGCGGTAACGTCCTCGATCCCGCACTGGGCAGCCTATTCCCGCGCCATGATGTCCTGATCGAAAAAGACCGTATCATCGATGTCTCCGCCACGCCCCTGGATGTGCCGGGCGCACGCGTGATCGATGTGGCCGGCAAGACCGTGATGCCGGGCCTGATCGACTGCCACGTGCACGTGCTGGCCTCGCTGGCCAATCTGGGCTTGAATGCCCTGCAGCCGGGTTCGCTGACCTCCATCCGCGCGTTGCCCATCGTCGAGGCGATGTTGAATCGCGGGTTCACCAGCGTGCGTGATGCCGGTGGCGCCGACTGGGGCCTGGCGCAAGCCATTGCCATTGGCCTGGTGCCGGGTCCGCGCATCTTCCCCTCCGGCAAGGCGCTGTCGCAGACCGGTGGCCACGGTGACTTCCGTCCACGTTCCGATGTGCTGGAGCCTTGCTCCTGCGCGTTCCGTGCCGGTGCCATCGCCCGTGTGGCGGATGGCGTGGACGCAGTGCGTCTGGCCGCCCGCGAAGAACTGCGGAAGGGCGCGACCCAGATCAAGATCATGGCCTCCGGCGGCGTAGCTTCGCCCACCGATCCCATCGGCAACACGCAGTACAGCGAAGATGAAATTCGCGCCATCGTGGCCGAAGCCGAAGCCGCCCAGACCTATGTGATGGCACATGCCTACACCGGTCGCGCCATCTCGCGCGCCGTACGTTGCGGCGTGCGTACCATTGAGCACGGCAACCTGGTCGATGCCGATGCCGCCCGCGTGATGCGCGAGCATGGTGCCTTCGTCGTGCCGACACTGGTCACCTACGATTCGCTGGCCCGCGACGGCGCCCGCCTGGGCTTGCCGCCGGATTCCGTGGCCAAGATCGAATCGGTGCGTCAGGCCGGTCGTGACTCACTGCGCATCTATGCCGAGCATGGCGTGCAGATGGGCTTCGGCTCAGACCTGCTGGGCGAGATGCACCAGGACCAGTCGACCGAATTCCTGATCCGCGCCGAGATCCTGGGCAACCTGGAAACCATCCGCTCGGCGACCTCGATTGCCGCCGCCATCCTGCAGCGCGAGGGTGAACTGGGAACCGTGCGCGCCGGCGCGCTGGCCGACCTGATCGTGGTCGACGGCAACCCCCTGCAGGACATCACGCTCCTGACCGGGCAGGGCGAACACCTGTCGCTGGTCATGCAGTCCGGCCACATCCACCGCAGTCGCTGATCGTTCGATCGCCACGGCGGCCATCACGGCTGCTGCCCTGCCTGCGCCGCTGCTTTCCCGATCGCCATCAGGAAGGCAGCGGCGGGCATGCTTTTCGCTCTACCATCATGGTCTGTTGAAAGAACCGAGCCGGAGCGCCGACCATGCGTATATCACCCCTTCCTCCCCTGCCGTCACTGATCGCCTTCGAAGCCGCCATGCGGCACGGCAGCTTTACGCGTGCCGCCGCTGAACTGCACCTCACACAAAGCGCCATCAGCCGTCAGATCGCCCAGCTGGAACGCTTCCTGGGCAAGAAGCTGTTCCTGCGCGAACCCCGTGCATTGCGCCTGACGGTCAGCGGCCAGCGCTACGCCGCCCTGGTACAACGCCTGCTGGTCGATTGTGCAGAGGCCACCGAAGACATCATGAAGCGCAAGGGCCACCAGGAGTTGACGGTAGCCTGTTCGCAGGGCGTGGCCGTGCTGTGGCTCACGCCCCGGCTGGCGCGCTTTCGGGCGCTGCACCCGGATTGCCACCTGCGCCTGATCGTCAACGACAGCCTGGCGCAACTCTCCGAGACCGACTTCGACATGGGCATCTATTTCCTGCGCGACGGCCCACCCTCAGGGATGGCGGCGCGTCGGCTGTATGACGAGGAAGTGTTCCCGGTCTGTTCGCCCGCCTATCTGGACGGCCGCACCCTGAGCCCGGCCGAGCTGCGCCACGAGACTCTGCTGATGCTGGAAGATGGCCAGCGGCAATGGATGTCCTGGCAGAACTGGATGGCCCACAACGGCATGCCCGATGTCCGCATCGAGCACCAGATCCTGTCCAACCAATACCCCGTGCTGTTGCAGCTGGCCATGGAAGGGCAGGGCATCGTGCTGGCTTGGCGCCACATGATCGATGCCTGTATGGAACAGGGGCTGCTGGTGCGCGCCTGCGAGGCCAGCGCCAGCCTGGGGGGCGGCTATTACGCCGTCTGGCCGCGCGACCGCATCGAGCACGCTGCCGCGCGTGCCTTCCGCAGCTGGCTGGTGGCCGAGAGCGAAGCGTCCCTGCTCTGAGTCGGCGCCGTCCCGATACAATGGAGGCTTTGCTGCAGCCCGGACAGCCCCATGACGCAAGCCAAGCCCTACAAGATTCCCGAATCGGTGCTGGTGGTGATCCACAGCGCCGACTACCACGTACTGCTGATCGAACGCACCGATCAGCCCGGTTTCTGGCAATCGGTGACCGGTTCCAAGGACTATCCCGATGAAGAGCTGTCGGAGACTGCCCGACGCGAAGTGCAGGAAGAAACCGGCATCATCGTCGCCGACGCCGGCGTAGAATCCAGCGGTGATGGCGGAAACCGCGTGCCGCGTGCGCATCTGCGCGACTGGCAACTTTCCAACATCTATGACATCTATCCCGTCTGGCGGCACCGCTATGCGCCCGGCGTGACCAGGAACACCGAGCATGTCTTCGGCCTGCTGGTGCAGCGTGACATCCCGGTGACGCTCGCCCCGCGCGAACACACACGCTACGCCTGGCTGCCCTACCGCGAAGCGGCCGACCGCTGTTTCTCGCCGTCCAATGCGGAGGCAATCCTGCAATTGCCCAGCTACCTGGCCGGCTAGCCCGACAGCAGCGCCAGGACGGAACCGGACAAGAACAAGAGAAAGGTTGCATCGATGAAGCTGCGCATTGCCACATACAACATCCACAAGGGCGTGACCTCCTTTGCCGGACGGCCGCGCATCCTGGCGCTCAAGCAGGCGCTGGCACAACTGGACCCGGACATCCTGTTCCTGCAGGAAGTGCAGGGCCGGCATGATCTCAACGCCCTGCGCCACGCCGCCAACTGGCCGCAGCAGGGCCAGCACGAATATCTGGCCGGCGACACCCACCACGCGGCCTACGGCATGAATGCCGTGTACGACCATGGACACCATGGCAACGCCCTGATCTCCCGCTTCGAAATCGCCTCCATCCGCAACCAGGACGTCTCCGACCATGCCTATGAATCGCGCGGCATCCTGCACTGCGTGGTGCCGGTGGAAGGCGTGGACGTGCATTGCTACGTGATCCACCTCGGCCTGTTCGCCGGTGGCCGCCGCCGCCAGACCGATGCGCTGATGCAGGCGGTCAGTACGTCCTCGCCACCGGATGCGCCGCTGGTGATCGCCGGTGACTTCAATGACTGGACCAACCAGCTGAGCCGCACGCTGTACCAGAACCTGGGTGTGGTCGAGGTGTTCGACCAGCCGCAACCCAACGCGCGCGGCGTGATGCAGGGCTTGCGCCGGCTGGGTGGCCTGTCGGCACCGATCCGCCCGGCCCGCACCTTCCCGGCCATGATGCCGTGGCTGCGACTGGACCGCATCTATGTCCGTGGTTTCCGGGTGGAAACGGCGCAGGTGCTCAAGGATGGCCCGTGGGCGCGCCTGTCCGACCACGCGCCCATCGTCACCGAACTGCACCTGGCCTGATCTTGCGCCACCTCGCCTTTTCCGACGGCAACCAGATTGCCCTGCTGCACAGTGGCGCGGGTTTCTATCCGGCCCTGATCACCGCCATTGATGCGGCCAGGGTCGAGATCTACCTTGAAACTTATATTTTTTCGCTCGACGATACCGGCGTTCTGGTCTGCGAGGCACTGCAACGCGCCGCCGGGCGTGGCGTGGTGGTGTATGTCATCAACGACTGGCTCGGCACCGGCCGCGAAAACACTAACAAATTGCGCCTCGCCCTGAGTGCCGTCGGCGTGCAGCATCGGTCCTTCAATCCCTGGTTCCGGCGCGGCGTGGCGCGCAGTCACCGCAAGCTGTGCGTGGTGGACCGCCAGGTGGCCTTCGTCGGCGGACTCAACATCAATGACGACATGGTCTCCGACCGCGACCACATCACACCGCTGCCTGCGCCGCGCTGGGATTTTGCCGTCAGCATCGTCGGTCCGCTGGTGCAGGATATCTACCGGGAAGTACAGGCCCAGTGGCTGCGCGTGGGCCGTATGAAACTGAAGGCGCGCTGGCGCAATTTCAGGCGCCTGCGCCACGGCCATAGCGGCCCGGTGCATGACCAGACCCAGGCCGCGCTGGTGGTGCGCGACAACTTCCGCAACCGCCGCACCATCCAGCGCGCCTATCTGCAGGCCCTGGGGCGCGCCCGCGAGAGCGCGTTCCTCGCCAATCCCTATTTTGCACCCGGCCGCAAGATGCGGCGTGCCCTGGAAGAGGCGGCCATGCGCGGCGTCAAGGTGACCTTGCTGCTGGGCGTGGGGCAGTTCCTGATGCAGGATGCGGTGGCGCATTCCTTCTATCCCAAGCTCTTGCGTGCCGGCGTGCGCATCGTGGAATACACCCATACCGAGCTGCACGCCAAGGTGGCCGTGGTGGACGACAAGTGGGCCACGGTCGGCTCCAGCAACTATGACGGCCTGTCCCTGTTCGTGAACCAGGAGGCCAACGTCGTGGTCCAGGACCCGGCCTTCGCCGGCTATCTGCGCCAGGAAATCGAAGCCGGCGCCGCCCTGGGCCGGGTGGTGCACCTGTCGGACTTTCTGCATGTGCCCTGGTACAAGCGCGCCGCCTATGGCGCGGCCTTCCTCCTCTATCGGACGGTCATCCACATCATCACCCTCGGGAAAGATGCCTGAGGGAGGCCTTGCCTCTATCTCGCCCTGGCTTGATTTACCGAAGATTCACCGTATCGCATTCGCAGCTGAAATGGGATAGGATGACCATCCCGGTTTTCGACAGGCAGCCGCGCGCGGCTTCCTGCCATTTCAATAAAAGGAGCGAGTTATGGATGATGTGGTCATTGTCGCAGCACAGAGAACGGCGATCGGCAAATTCGGCGGAGCCTTGTCGAAGATCGCAGCAGCCGATCTGGGTGCGCAAGTCATCAAGGCCCTGCTGGCCAAGACCGGCATCAAGCCCGAAGCGATCAGCGAAGTCATCCTCGGCCAGGTGCTGACGGCCGGTCTGGGACAGAACCCGGCGCGCCAGTCGGTCATCAAGTCCGGCCTGCCCGACATGGTCCCCGCCTTCGTGGTGGGCAAGGTCTGCGGCAGCGGCCTGAAGGCGGTGCAACTGGCGGCCCAGGCCATCCGTTGCGGCGACGCCCAGATCGTCATCGCCGGCGGCCAGGAAAACATGAGCGCCTCGCCCCACGTGTTGAACAACTCGCGTGACGGCTTCCGCATGGGCGATGCCAAGCTGACCGACACCATGATCGTCGACGGTCTGTGGGACGTCTACAACCAGTATCACATGGGCATCACCGCAGAGAACGTCGCCAAGAAGTTCGAGATCAGCCGCGAAGAGCAGGACGCCTTCGCCGCCGCCTCGCAAAACAAGGCTGAAGCCGCGCAGAAGGCTGGCAAGTTCAAGGATGAGATCGTCCCCATCGAGATCAAGGGCAAGAAGGAAACCGTAGTCTTCGACACGGACGAATTCGTCAAGCACGGCGTCACCGCCGAAGCCCTGGCCGGCCTGCGCCCGGCCTTCGACAAGGCCGGTACCGTGACCGCCGGCAATGCTTCCGGCATCAACGACGGCGCGGCCGCAGTGGTGGTCACCTCCGCCAAGCTGGCGGCCGAACTGGGTCTGCCGGTGCTGGCCAGGATCAAGGCCTACTCCTCGGCCGGCCTGGACCCCAGCATCATGGGCATGGGCCCGGTCCCGGCGTCGCAGCTGACCCTGAAGAAGGCCGGCTGGACCCCGCAGGACCTGGACCTGATGGAAATCAACGAAGCCTTTGCCGCCCAGGCCATCGCCGTGAACAAGCAGATGGGCTGGGACACCAGCAAGATCAACGTCAACGGCGGCGCGATCGCCCTGGGCCACCCCATCGGCGCCTCCGGCTGCCGCGTGCTGGTGACCCTGCTGCACGAGATGGTGCGCCGGGATGCCAAGAAGGGCCTGGCCAGCCTCTGTATCGGTGGCGGTATGGGTGTGGCGCTGGCAGTGGAGCGTTGAATCCGAGGATAGTCTTGATGTGATGACTGTTGTCTCGAGGAAATATGAAGAAGCGCCGGCTTGCGAGTCGGCGCTTTTTTTTCTCCGCTACGAATCAGCGGATCAGGGACTCAGCGACCCGCCGCCAGGATGTCCGGCGGCAGCTCGGCGTGGTGGTATTTCCGGTAGATCGCGTTGAGCTGGCCATTGCGCAGGTTCTCGCGGACCCAGTGATCGATCTTGTCCTTGAGCCGGGTTTCGCCCTTGCGCAATCCCACCGCCAGCAGGTTGGCCTTGAGCGTGAACTTGCTCTCGATATTGCGTGCCGGATTCTTTTCGTTCACCACCTGCAACAGCATGGGTGATGTTACCCAGACCTCTGCCTGCCCGCTGACCATGGCAGTCATCGAGGTGGCGTCATCATCGAAGCGGGTGATGGTGGCCGAGGGTGGTGCCACCTTGGTCAGTTCCTGGTCATTGGTGGTGCCGCGCGTGGCGATGACCTTCTTGCCGGCGAGGTCGGCCGGGCTGTCGATCTTCATGCCCTTGGGCGCGCCGACCACCACCAGGATGGGTGCATACGGAACCGAGAAATCGATGACCTTGGCGCGCTCCGGCGTGATCGAGAAGGCCGAGACGACCACGTCGGCCTTGTTGGTCTGCAGGTAAGGCACACGATTGGTCAGCGTGGTCGGAATCACTTCCAGTTCCAGGCCGAAGTCCCGGGCCATCAGCTGTGCGGTTTCGACGTCCGAGCCGATCAGCTTGAGCTTGTCGTCCTTCATACTGTAGGGCGGCACGGCCAGGTCGATGGCTACGCGCAGCTTCTTCGCGGCCAGGATGGTATCGAGCTGGTCTGCGTGCGCGCTGCTGGCGGTGAGCAGCAACAGGCCCAGCAACGCATGGCTCAGGTGGCGGATGGGGGATGAAGGGGAATGCATGTCTCGCTCCTTGTGTGAGTAGGAATTTGGGATTGACGTGCTCGGGGAAGAATACGTTACAGCCCGGTGCCGACGAACTGGCGCAGTTCGGCAGTGGCGGGCTGGTCCAGGATGTCGGGGCCGCCTTGCTCCCAGACCTGGCCCTGGTGCATGAAGATCACCTGGTCCGCCACGCGTCGTGCGAAGCCCATCTCGTGGGTCACCAGGATCATGGTCATGCCCTCGGCCGCCATCTGCTCCATCACCTTGAGTACCTCGCCGGTCAGTTCCGGATCGAGTGCCGAGGTCACCTCGTCGAACAGCATCAGCTGCGGTTGCATCGCCAGCGAGCGTGCAATGGCCACGCGCTGTTGCTGGCCACCCGACAATTGCTCGGGATAGGCCTGGGCCTTGTCCGAGAGTCCTACGCGGGTCAGCACATCCTGCGCCAGGGTGTTGGCCTGCGCGGCCGGCATGCGCTTGACTGCGGTGGGGCCGAGCGTGATGTTCTGCAGCACTGTCAGGTGCGGGAACAGGTTGTAGCTCTGGAAGACGATGCCTACATCGCGGCGCAGGGTGCGCAGATCGAGGCCGTCGGCATGCACCGCGTGACTGCATACGCTGATCTGCCCTTCATCGATCTGCTCCAGCCGGTTGATGCAGCGCAGGGCCGTGCTCTTGCCGGAACCGCTCTTGCCGATGATGGCCACGACCTCGCCACGGCGCACCGCAAAGGAGACGCCGCGCAGGACGTGATTGTTGCCGAAACGCTTGTGGACCGATTGCAGTTCAACCACGGTGGACATGGAGTTTCCTTTCGAGCACGCGGCTCCAGCGTGAGAGGGGATAGCACATGGCGAAGTACAGCAAAGCGGCACCGCCGAAGTAGAGGAAGGGCTGGAAAGTGGAGTTGTTGAGCACCTTGGCGTTGTAGGAGAGTTCGGCAAAGCCGATCACCAGCGACGCCACGGAGGTGTTCTTGATCACCTGCACCGCAAAGCCCACCGTCGGTGGCGTGGCCATGCGCAGCGCCTGCGGCAACACGATCATGCGCATGCGCTGCCAGCGGGTCAGGCCGATGCATTCGGCGGCTTCCCATTGGCTCTTGTGTACCGCCTGGATACAGCCTCGCCAGATATCCCCCAGGAAGGCCGAGGCATAGATCACCATGGCGCTGGTCGCAGCCGGCAAGGCTTCCACTGTCCCTACGCCGAGCAGCGCCGGTCCATAGAAACACACTCCCATCAGCACCAGCAAGGGCGTGCCCTGGATCAGCTGCATCCATCCCGATGCCAGGCGACGCACCGCCCGCCGTGGCGAGACGCGCGCCAGCGCCAGGGACAGGCCCAGCACCGCACCCAATGTCAGCGTCAGCGTCGATAGCAGCAACGTGCCCCAGGCGCCCTGCAGCAAGGAGAGAAATTGTTCGTGCGACATCGTCCTGCTCCTTCAGAGCGGCGTGCCCAGCTTGCGCCGGCGCGTGAAGACCAGTTGGCCGAGCAACCAGAAGCCGGCACGCATCAGCCAGGACAGCACCAGATATACGACCCACAGCACCAGGAAAACCTCGAAGTTGCGGAAGGTATCGGACTGCACGCGATTGGCCACGCCCAGCAATTCCTCTGCGCCCACCGAGGACAGGATGCTGGAGGCCAGCATCATCAGCACGAACTGGCCGGTCAGCGCCGGCCAGACGCGTTCCACCGCCGGCTGCAGCACCACGTGCCACAACACCTGCAGCGGTGACAGGCCCAGGCATTGCCCCGCTTCGATCTGGCCGTGGTGGATGGACTCGATGCCGGCACGCACGATCTCACAGGTGTAGGCACCGATGTTGATCACCAGTGCCAGTACCGCGCCGGTCATGATGGGCAGCGTCGCTCCCACCGACGACAGGCCGAAGATCAGGAAGTAGCACTGGATCAGCAGCGGCGTATTGCGGATCACCTCGATGTAGCCGGCCACCAGTGCGCGCAGCCAGCGATGGCGGCTGCCGCTGGCCACGGCGCAGGACGCGCCCAGCATGAAGCCCAGCAAGGTGGCAACGAAGGACAGTTGCACCGTGGTCCAGGCGCCCTGCAAGAGCAGCGGCCAGTGGGCGGCGACGCTGGAGAAATCGAACTGATAGTGCATGTCTGCTCCTCGTTCTCGGTGGGATGGATCAGATGCGACGCAGGTAGCTGGCGTCGAGCTGCGCGATATCCGGGCAGGCCAGCAGGGCCAATACCCGATCGACTTCGCTGCGCAGGATTTCCAGGGCGCGCGCGGCGCCTGCTTCCCCGCCAGCGGCCAGGCCGTAGGTGGTGGCGCGCCCCAGCAGCACCGCATCGGCGCCCAGTGCGATGGCCTTGACGATGTCGGCGCCACGCCTGAAACCACCGTCCAGCATCACCGTCAGCTGGCCCTTTACGGCCGCCACCACCTCGGGTAACACATCCATCGTCGATAGTGCGCCGTCGAGCTGGCGTCCGCCATGGTTGGACAGCACGATGCCGTCCACGCCCAAGGCGACAGCACGTTGTGCATCCTGCACCTGCATCACGCCCTTCAGGACGAGATTGCCGGGCCAGATGCCGCGCAGCCATTCGACGTCGCGCCAGTCCAGGGCCGGCGACAGCGACTGGCCAAGGATGGCAGCGGCGGCTCCGCGCACGCTGGTCTGGCCGGCCGGCAGCAGGTCGCCCAGATTGGCGAAGCGCGGAAAGCCATGCGGATAGAGGATGTCGATCAGCCAGCGCGGATGGCAAAGCACATCGATCTTGTTGCGCAAGTCCAGCTGGCGCGGGCTGCTGAAGTTGCGTAGATCCCATTCGCGCTTGCCATAGACGGCGCTGTCGGTGGTCAGCACCAGCGTATCGATGCCGGCCGCCTGCGCGCGACGGGCGACATCGGCCACGAAGTCGCGATCGCGGTACAGATAGACCTGTTGCCACACTTGCGCGCCGGAGCGGCGCACCACGTCTTCCAGCGAAGTGGTGGAAACATTGGTCAACACGAAAGGCACGCCGGCTTGGCCTGCAGCCCGCGCCATCGCCACATCCCCCTCGCGCGCCAGCAGGCCGCTGAAACCGGTAGGGCCGATCAGGAAGGGGGAGGCGACATCCTTCCCGAACAGTCGGCGCTGCTGGCTGCGCACCGAGACATCGACCAGCGTGCGCGGCACGAAGGCGATCCGCGAAAAGACCTCGCGATTGTGGCGCAGGCTGATCTCTTCCTCGGCCCCGCCCTCGACATACTCGAAGCAAAAATTGGGAACCCGCTTGCGGGCAATGGCACGCAGTTCTTCGATGCTCTGGGCGCGCTGCACCTCCGGCCCGGTGTATAGACGACGTTTCAATTCGACTCTCCCGATGGGACTGCGTGGACATCCTGTTGTCTGGCGGCATGGCCTGCTCGGCAGTGTATTAATTGGTAAGGCCAAAAGCAAATAGTTTTTATTATTTACAAATTGGTAAAGCCAATTGAGATGTGCAGCTTGTGAGACAATCGCCCCTCATTCCAACAACCTGTACCCAAGGTCAGGTTGTTGACGCGCCTTACCAGATCCTTGTTCAAACGATGGCCAGCCAGAAATCGACCGATTCCCGCCGCTTGTACCTGCAGATCGCGGACCGCCTGCGCACCGTGATGTACCAGCCTGGCTTCACCAGCCAGGGCCGGCTGCCGCCTGAGCGCGCACTGGCAGAACAACTGGGGGTGTCACGGCCATCGATACGGGAGGCGCTGGTTGCGCTGGAACTGGAGGGGCGGGTGGAGATCCGCATGGGTTCCGGCGTCTATCTGACCCAGGTGCCACCGCCAGACCTGCTGGAAGAGTCGGCCGCGGACAAGGAGATGGGTAACAGCCTGAGCGACATCATGGGGGCCCGCGCCCTCTTCGAGGGAGCAATCACGGCGCTGGTCGCGCCGCTGGCCAAGCCCAGGGATATCAAGGCGCTGCGCGCCATCTACGACACCATGGAGCGCGAATGTCAGGCCGGCCAGAGTCCTGCTGCGGCTGACCGCGACTTCCACATCCGCATCGCCCAGATGGCTGGCAACGAGGTACTGGTGCAGACCGTGGCGCGGCTCTACGACGAGCGCCAGGATCCGATTTCGGCCAAGTTGCTGGACCATTACGAACCGGCCGACAGCTGGTTCTCGGCCCTGCACGAGCACCGGGAAATCCTGGAGGCCATCGAGGCGCGCGATGCTATTCAGGCGCAAGCGGCGATGCAGCGGCATCTGAAGATGTCGCTCAAGCGCACCATGACGCGCAAGCAATTGAACTGAATCGGGCTACGCCGGACCGTTACGCACAAGGACAGCAAGAGGACAAGATGGACACCACCCGCATCGACAAATGGTGCTGGGCCGCACGCTTCTTCAAGACGCGTTCGCTGGCCACCGAAGCCGTGGACCGCGGCCGCATCAGGCTCAACGGCGAGCGCACCAAGCCGGCCCACAGCGTCAAGCCAGGTGATCGGCTGGACATCGACAACGGCGCCACCGAGTGGGAAGTGCTGGTCATCGGCATCGCCGACAAGCGCGGTTCGGCGGCGGTCGCGGCCACGCTCTATCAGGAGACCGAGGAGAGCGTCCAGCGTCGCGCCACCCAGGCCGAACGCCATCGCCTGTTCCGCGAACCTTCGGCTGAAATCAAGGGCCGTCCCACCAAACGCGACCGTCGGCTGCTGGATCGGTCCTCGTCCTGACCCGGCAGGGCGGCCGCCACCGCGCCACAAGCTCGTTGTAAGATAAGGGCCGCTGTCCATGGCCTGTCTTTTCTCCAACGTAGGTGTGAAGGTGCAGATGTCCCAGGTAGTCCCCTCCGAATCCGCCCAGGCGATGCCGGTGGCGCGGCCGCTCCGCAAGGAATGCCCGCCCGGTGCCTGCGATTGCCAGCGCGAAGCGCTGCTGGAGTGCCTGCATGCGCCCGAGGCGCGCGTGCTGTGGCTGACCCGCGAGGAAGAAAAACGCCTGATCGAACGTATCACCCGGGTGACGACCTATGACGAACTGCTGCACGTGGGCAGTCTCATGCGCAAGAATCTCGGCATCCATCTGCATATCAGTCCCGGTCCCAACGAAGTGCGCACTGTGCGCGGCCTGCAGATCCACCTGGCCGAACAGCCGGGCCTGTGCCGCAAGACCCGCGACACCATCCCGGCGGCCATCCGCAAGTGCCTGGAAAACAACCCCACCATCGTCTATGCCCTGCTGGATGCCCACGACCTGCTGGGTGCCACCGGCGCCCCGCCCGGGGCTTCCTGAGGGCTTGCCGGGCAGCAAAATCGCCCTTGCAGGCCCCGCTGAATTTTTGTTTGACTTTTGCAGCGCGATGAATAATAGTACGATCGTTCGAATAAATTCTGCGTGAAGGTTTATTCACGTCGCGCAGACAGGGTTCAAGACAGCGGCCGCCGGGCCGCACCCGCCGAACCGGTTCCTTCCCGTCGCGACCTGACGACGGATATCAAAGAGATAACGATGACTGAGACAAGCAAGGTGACCACCGCGCCCACCCGGCCCAAGTATCTGCGCAAGGGTGAGCAGACCCGTGCCGCCATCCTGGATGTGGCGCTGGAACTGGCCAGCCGTGACGGCCTGGAAGGGCTGACCATCGGCTTGCTGGCCGAAAAGATGAAGATGAGCAAGTCCGGCGTCTTCGCCCATTTCGGCTCCCGCGAGGACTTGCAGATTGAGGTCGTGCGGCTGTATCACAACCGCTTCGAGCAGGATGTGTTCTATCCCTCCATCAAGGAACCACGCGGCCTGCCGCGCCTGGAAGGGATGTTCGCGCGCTGGATCAAGCAGGTCACGGTGGAAATCGCGCTGGGTTGTATCTACATCAGCGGCGCGGTCGAATACGACGACCGTCCCGGTGCCATCCGCGATCACCTGGTGGCCATGGTCCAGGCCTGGCGCGATGCGCTGGAGCGCTGCATCAAGCAGGCCATGGAAGCCGGCCATCTGCGGCCCGACATCGAGGTCAGCCAGATGGTCTATGAAATGTATGGCCTGATCCTGGCCCTGCACCACGATGCGCGTTTCCTGCACATTCCCGGCAGCGTGGAGCGCGCCGAGGCCAGCTTCCGTCGCCTGATCGACAGCTACCGCCCGCAAGGCAGCGACAGTGCCAGCAACAGCACCGGCAACGGAAACGGTGCCACCCCCGCCAAGAATTCAAAATCGGCTGCCAGGAAGGCAGCCTAAACCCGTCCGGAGACATTCATGCCCCAATACAACGCCCCCTTGCGCGACATGCAATTCGTGCTGCACGAGCTGCTCAATGTGGAGGAAGTGTTCAAAGAACTGCCACCACATGCCGACACCAACCGCGAGCTGGTGGACCAGGTGCTGGAAGAGGGCGGCAAGTTCGCTTCGCAAGTATTGTTCCCGCTGAACCATTCGGGCGACCGCGAGGGTTGCCATTTCGATCGCGAGACCAAGGCCGTCACCACCCCCAAGGGTTTCAAGCAGGCCTACCAGCAGTACGTGGAAGCCGGCTGGGCGGCGCTGTCCTGTGATCCCGAATTCGGCGGCCAGGGATTGCCGCTGACGATCAACAATTCCTTCTACGAGATGCTGAACTCGTCCAACCAGGCCTGGACCATGTATCCCGGCCTGTCGCACGGTGCCTACGAGTGCCTGCACGCGCACGGTTCGGAACAACAGAAGCAGCTCTACCTGCCCAAGCTGGTCTCGGGCGAGTGGACCGGCACCATGTGCCTGACCGAAGCGCATTGCGGTACTGACCTGGGCCTGCTGCGCAGCAAGGCAGAACCCCAGGCCGACGGCGCCTACAAGATCACCGGCAACAAGATCTTCATCTCGGCCGGCGAAAACGACGTCTCCGCCAACATCATCCACCTGGTGCTGGCACGCCTGCCGGATGCACCGGAAGGCTCCAAGGGCATTTCCCTGTTCCTGGTACCGAAGTTCCTGCCCAACGCCGATGGTTCGCTGGGTGCGCGTAATCCCATCTTCTGTGGTGCCATCGAAGAAAAGATGGGCATCCACGGCAACGCCACCTGCCAGATGAACCTGGACGGCGCCACCGGCTGGTTGATCGGCCAGCCGCACAAGGGTCTGCAAGCCATGTTCGTGTTCATGAACGCGGCCCGCCTGGGCGTGGGCATGCAGGGCCTGGGCCTGACCGAAGTGGCCTACCAGAACGCCCTGGTCTATGCCAAGGACCGCCTGCAGATGCGCAGCCTGTCCGGCATCAAGGCTGCCGACAAGCCGGCCGACCCGATCATCGTGCACCCCGACGTGCGCCGCATGCTGCTGACCGCCAAGGCCTTCGCCGAAGGTGGCCGCGCCTTCACCTCCTATGTCGCTCTGGAACTGGACAAGGAACTGAGCCACCCCGACGAACAGGTACGCAAGGATGCCGGCGATATCGTGGCCCTGCTGACCCCGGTGGTGAAGGCCTTCCTGACCGACAACGCCTGGACGGCCACCTCCGAGTGCCTGCAGGTCTATGGCGGCCATGGCTACATCGCCGAGTGGGGCATGGAGCAATACGTGCGCGATGCCCGTATCAACATGATCTACGAAGGCACCAACACCATCCAGTCGCTCGACCTGCTGGGCCGCAAGATCCTGATGGACAACGGTGCCAAGCTGAAGAAGTTCGGCGCACAGATCCAGGCCTTCGTGGAAGAGCATGGCACCGATGAGTCCATGTCCGAATTCATCACCCCGCTGGCCGACATCGGCGACAAGGTAAGCAAGCTGACCATGGAAATCGGCATGAAGTCCTTCGCCAACCAGGACGAAGCCGGTGCCGCCGCCGTGCCTTACCTGCGCGTGGTGGGCCACCTGGTGTTCTCCTATCTGTTTGCGCGCATGGCCAAGATCGCGCTGGAAAAGCAGGGCAGCGGTGACGCCTTCTACACCGCCAAGCTGGCCACGGCGCGCTTCTACTTCGCGCGCCTGCTGCCGGAGACCGCCATGCTGATCCGCCAGGCCCGTTCCGGCGCGGCCAACCTGATGGCCCTGGACGCCGAGTTGTTCTGACCGCAACACCACGCCGCCGCCGGGTCTGTTGTCCCGCGGCGGCGTTGATCTACCGCAATGTGGCCCGGCATGGCGTCATGTCGGTGTCACCCCTGCAAGGCATGCTGTGACCTTCTGCCGGAAGGCGTACAGTAGTCGCTCGCACCGGCGGTGCGGCAGCCTGCCAGGCCCCGAATTCATGTTTCATGTTTGCAGCACCAGCAAAGGAGATTTGCGTGTCCAATTTCATCGTCAAAAAAGTGGCCGTGCTCGGCGCCGGCGTCATGGGTGCCCAGATTGCCGCCCACTGCATCAATGCCCGCGTGCCGGTCGTGCTGTTCGACCTGCCGGCCAAGGAAGGCCCGAAGAATGGCATCGTGCAACGCGCCATCGAAAACCTGAAGAAACTCAGCCCGGCCCCGCTGGGCAACAAGGACGACGCGGCCCTGATCCAGGTCGCCAACTACGAGGATGACCTGGCCGTGCTGGAAGGCTGTGACCTCATCATCGAAGCCATCGCCGAGCGCATGGACTGGAAGCATGACCTCTACAAGAAGGTCGCTCCGCACATCGGCCCCAAGGCCATCTTTGCCTCCAACACCTCGGGCCTGTCGATCAATGCGCTGTCTGAAGGTTTTGATGCCGGCCTGAAGGCGCGCTTCTGCGGTGTGCACTTCTTCAATCCGCCGCGCTACATGCACCTGGTCGAACTGATCCCGACCCAGTCCACCGAACCGCACATCCTCGACCAGCTGGAAGCCTTCCTCACCACCACCCTGGGCAAGGGCGTGGTACGCGCTTTCGATACCCCCAACTTCGTGGCCAACCGCGTGGGCGTATTCGGTATCCTCGCCACCATCATCGAAGCCGACAAATACGGTCTCTCGGTGGACGTGGTCGATGACCTGACCGGCGCCAAGCTGGGCCGCGCCAAGTCCGGCACCTTCCGCACCGCCGACGTGGTGGGCCTGGATACCATGGGTCACGTCATCCGTACCATGCAGGACAACCTGAAGGATGATCCCTTCTTCTCTTCCTATGCCACACCGCCGCTGCTGGCCAAGCTGGTCGAGCAGGGTGCGCTGGGCCAGAAGAGTGGTGCCGGTTTCTACAAGAAGGTGGGCAAGGACATTCTGCGCATCGACCCGGCCAAGGGCGATTACGTGGCGGGTGGTGCCAAGGCCGATGACATCATCGCCCGCATCTTGAAGGAAAAGGATCCGGTCAAGCGCATGAAGGCGCTGCATGATTCGACCAATCCTCAGGGCCAATTCCTGTGGGCCATCTTCCGCGACGCCTTCCATTACATCGCCGTGCACCTGGAATCGGTGGCCGACAACGCCCGCGACCTGGACTTCGCCATGCGCTGGGGCTTCGGCTGGAGCGTCGGTCCCTTCGAGACCTGGCAGGCTGCCGGCTGGAAGCAGATTGCGCAATGGGTGAAGGAAGATATCGACGCCGGCAAAGCGCTGTCCACTGCTCCGCTCCCGGACTGGGTCTTTGATGGCCGCGATGGCGTGCACTCGGAGAAGGGTTCCTGGTCGCCCTCGAAGAAGGCCGATGTGGCCCGTTCCGAACTGCCGGTCTACCAGCGTCAGGCCTTCCGCGCCCCGTTGGTGGGCGAAGGCGCCGCCGACGGCAAGAGCGCCGGCACTACCTTCTTCGAAGACGAATCGGTCCGCATCTGGCATCAGAACGACGACGTCCTGATCCTGTCCTTCAAGACCAAGATGCACGTGATTGGCCAGGGTGTCATCGACGGCATGAACAAGGCCGTCACCGAAGCCGAGCAGAACTTCAAGGGCCTGGTGATCTGGCACCCGGATGCAGCCGAAGGCGGCGCCTTCTCGGCCGGTGCCGATTTGCAGTCGATGCTGCCGCTGTTCATGTCCGGTGGTGTCAAGGCTATCGAACCGGTGGTGCACCAGCTGCAACAGGCGCACCAGCGCCTGAAGTACGCCAGCGTGCCGGTGATCGCCGCTGTCGCCGGCCTGGCCCTGGGCGGTGGTTGCGAACTGTTGCTGCATACCGCCAAGCGCGTGGTCTCCATCGAGTCCTACATCGGCCTGGTGGAAGTCGGCGTGGGCCTGATCCCGGCTGG
Source organism: Herbaspirillum sp. BH-1 (assembly GCF_002870055.1). NCBI lineage: Bacteria > Pseudomonadati > Pseudomonadota > Betaproteobacteria > Burkholderiales > Oxalobacteraceae > Herbaspirillum > Herbaspirillum sp. BH-1. The sequence goes on from NZ_PKOI01000009.1 coordinate 53,998, forward strand.
TGGCGGCCTGAAGGAAGCGGCCGTGCGTGCCGCCAAGGAAGCCAAGGGCAACGACATCCTGCAGTTCCTGAAGGAATACATGCTGGCCGCGGCCACAGCCAACGTCTCCAAGTCGGCGCTGGAAGCCCGCAAGCTGGGTTACCTGCGCGAGGACGACGTGATCGTCTTCAACCCGTATGAATTGCTGCACGTGGCCAAGGTGGAAGCGCGCGCGCTGTTCGACGCCGGCTATCGTCCGCCACTGTCGCCACAGGTGCCGGTGATCGGCCGCAACGGCCTGGCCACCATCATGGCGCAGCTGGTCAACATGCGTGACGGCGGCTTCATCTCGGCCCACGACTTCAAGCTGGGCAAGATGATCGCCGAGACCGTCGCCGGTGGCGAAGTGGAAGAGGGCAGCATCGTCAACGAACAATGGCTGCTCGACATCGAGCGCAAGTTCTTCATGGAGTTGCTCAACCATCCCAAGACCCAGGAACGCATCATGGGCATGATGCAAACCGGCAAGCCCGTACGCAACTAAAGAACGCTCCCTCCCCTTCAAGGGGAGGGTTGGGGTGGGGATGGGTTGAAATGAAAGGCCAGACCAACACTTTCAGCAAACTTGCGGCCAAGCAGTTACGCAAGACCATGACCGAAGCCGAGCAAAGACTCTGGCATCGTCTGCGCGGTCAGCAACTGGACGTGAAGTTTCGCCGTCAGCACCCCTTTGAAAATTACGTACTCGATTTTGTCTGTCTGGAACGGCGCCTGGTGATTGAAGTAGACGGCGCGCAGCATGTCGGCAATCAGGATGACGAGAACCGGACCGCGAAATTGAATCAGGCAGGTTTCACGGTTCTACGCTTTTGGAATAACGAAGTATTGAATGAGACGGATGTGGTCGTTCAGGCAATCTGGAATGCATTGAACCCATCCCCACCCCAGCCCTCCCCTTGAAGGGGAGGGAGAGTCCAAGGAGATTTTGAATGAGCAAACAACTGCAAGACGCCTACATCGTCGCCGCTACCCGCACCCCCATCGGCAAGGCGCCGCGTGGCATGTTCAAGAACACCCGTCCGGACGACCTGCTGGTGCGCGCCATCCAGTCCGCCGTGGCGCAGGTGCCCGGCCTGGACCCCAAGCTGATCGAGGACGCCATCGTCGGCTGCTCCTTCCCCGAAGGTGCGCAAGGCCTGAACATGGCGCGTAACGCCGTATTGCTGGCCGGGCTGCCCAATACCATCGGCGGCGTCACCATCAACCGTTACTGCGCCTCCGGTATCACCGCCATTGCCATGGCCGCCGACCGCATCCGCGTCGGCGAAGCCGATGTCATGATCGCCGCCGGTGCCGAGTCGATGTCAATGGTGCCGATGATGGGTTTCCATCCCTCCATCAACATCAATGCCTTCAAGGATGAGAACGTCGGCATGGCCTACGGCATGGGCCTGACCGCCGAGAAGGTGGCACAGCAGTGGAAGGTCTCGCGCGAAGCGCAGGATGAATTCGCGCTGGCCTCGCACCAGAAGGCCATCGCTGCCCAGCAGGCCGGCGAATTCAATGACGAGATGACCGCGTTCGAGATCGTCGAGCGCTTCCCCAACCTGGGTACCGGCGAGATCGACATCAAGACCCGTACCGTCAGCCTGGACGAAGGTCCGCGTGCCGATTCCAACCTGGCCGCGCTGGCCAAGTTGAAGCCGGTCTTCGCCGCCAAGGGCAGCGTCACCGCCGGCAACAGCTCGCAGACTTCCGACGGTGCCGGTGCGCTGATCATCGTCTCCGAGAAGATCCTCAAGCAGTTCAACCTCACCCCGCTGGCGCGCTTCGTCTCCTTCGCCGTGCGTGGCGTGCCGCCGGAGATCATGGGCATCGGTCCCAAGGAAGCGATTCCGGCAGCGCTGAAGGCCGGCGGCCTGACCCAGGACCAGATCGACTGGATCGAACTGAACGAAGCCTTCGCCGCCCAGGCGCTGGCCGTCATCGGCGACCTCGGCCTGGACCCGAGCAAGGTCAACCCCATGGGCGGTGCGATTGCCCTGGGGCACCCGCTGGGCGCCACCGGCGCCATCCGTGCGGCCACCACCATCCATGCGCTGCGCCGCAAGAACCTGAAGTACGGCATGGTGACCATGTGCGTGGGTACCGGCATGGGTGCGGCGGGCATCTTCGAACGCGTCTGATCTGCATGTACAAGCGCTGATGAAAAGCCGCACTGCTCACGCCGTGCGGCTTTTTCATTGCTTCCTGCTTGAGCTTCAAACAAGCTAAATCATTTATAAAATTCAAGGAGACCGCGCAGATGGATATCCAACTGAGCAAGGCCGATGGCATCCTGAGCATCCATTTCGACCGTGAAGACAAGAAGAACGCCATCACCGCCGCCATGTACCAGCAACTGGCCGATGCCCTGAAGGAAGCCGAGACCGACAGCGCCGTGCGCGCCATCCTCTTCACCGGCAAGCCACAGGCCTTCTCGGCCGGCAATGATCTGGAAGACTTCCTGAAGAACCCGCCCAAGACCCAGGACGCGCCGGTGTTCCAGTTCCTCTGGCAGATCAGCCATGCCAGCAAGCCCATCGTGGCGGCGGTCTCGGGTGTGGCGGTCGGTATCGGCACCACCCTGCTCATGCATTGCGACCTGGTCTATGCGGCGGACAATGCCAAATTCTCGATGCCCTTCACCCAACTGGGGCTCTGCCCGGAAGCCGCCTCTTCACTGTTGCTGCCGCATATCGCTGGCTATCAGCGTGCTGCCGAGAAGCTCCTGCTGGGCGAAGCCTTCGGTGCCGACGAGGCCGCGCAGATGGGCTTCGTCAATCGCGTCCTGCCGCTGGAAGAATTGCTGCCCTATGCGCAAAAGCAGGCTGCCAAGCTGGCTGCCCTGCCGGCCGCTTCGATCCGCGTGACCAAGCAATTGATGAAGAAGAACCGCGTCACCGCCACCGAGCAGCAGATGGTGACCGAGATCGAACACTTCGCGCGCATGCTCACCGAGCCGGAAGCCAAGGAGGCCTTCACCGCCTTCTTCGAGAAGCGCAAGCCGGATTTCAGCCGCTTCGCCTGATGGCGAGATCCACAGCACAACGGCACTCAGGTCGTCATGTGCTGACCGACATCACCACGACCCGATCACGGCCGGCCCGCTTGGCGTCGTACAGTGCCACGTCGGTGTGCGCCAGCAGGCTTTCCAGGTTGGCCGGCGGAGTCTCGAAGACGCTGCCACCCACGCTCAGGCTGACGGGGTCGGGTGTGGGGAAGCTCTTGCCGGCGACGTGGGCAAAGCCCTGTCGCAGGCTTTCCCCCAGACGGGTGACCTGATCGGTGCTGGCATCCTGCAGCAGGATCACAAATTCATCCCCGCCCAGGCGGGCCGCCAATGCAGCCTCCGGCAAAACCTCGTGCAGCAGCATGCTCAAGGCTTCGAGCAGTTGGTCACCGGCAGCATGGCCGTGCAGGTCGTTGACCTGCTTGAAGTTGTCGATGTCGATCAGCAGCACTGCGCCGGGATGCTGCACGCTGGCCTGCGCCAGCAGCGCGGGGGCGCTGGTCTTGAGGGCGCGGCGGTTGAGCAGGCCGGTCAGGGGGTCGCGGGCCGCCAGCTGGCCGATGTGCTGTTCGCGACGGTACCGCTCGGTGCCGGTCATCGACAGCGCGATCAGCATGATCGCCATCGCGCCTTCGATCAGCGATATCCGGATCACCGCGCCGCCAAAGGCCGCCAGGTCCAGCAGGGTGCCTGGTACGATGGCGACGATCGCCTTGGCGACGTAGAACAGACCATGCGCCAGCAGCACATAACGCAATTGCACCGCGCCCACGCTGAGCGATGCGCCATGCGGTCGCAACAGGTGACTGGCGCGCAGCGTGACGGCGGCGATCATCAATGACTGCACGCCCAGCATCACCCGTGACCACCAGGGTTGCGCAGGCAGGCACAACATCACCAGCCACAGCAGTGCCAGGAGCCACCAGCGGTGCGAGAGCCGGGTGCGGGTAAACCACGCCACGCCGGCCAGGAAGCAGGCGTGCGCGGCGATCAGCATGCCATTGGCGAACCAGATGCCGATGAGCAGGTAGCCGCGCGAGCGCAGCAATGCCAGGAAGGAACCGAGGGCGATGATGGCGAAGCCGCTGCTCCAGAGCAGGAGCGAGCGTTCGCGCACTACGCCCCATTCCACCGCCAGGTAGAGTGCAGCGGCCGCCGCCAGGGCGATGGTGAGGATGAGCAGGGTGGAGGGATCGAGAGCCATGGGGTGATACGGCACCGGCAGGCAGTACGAACGATGCGAGCGGTGCAAACGGTGCAAACGGTGGGAAGGGCAGGAACAGCCGCTATTGTAGCCGTCGTCCCGCATCCTGGCCGTGTCACCTCCATAGCGGCCCGGCCCCGGCCCCGGGCGCGCCGGTCAGGCCGGTTCGGTCGATGGCCCGGTCGCCGTCGGGGAGGGGGGCGGCAGTTCGTCACCGCCGGGGATCTGCTGGGGCGAGAACAGCGGCAGCTTCTTCTTCACCAGTGGCAGGTTTTCGCGTTCGGTGCCGTCCGGCAACACGGCCTGCTCGGCCGATAACCAGTTTCCATTGTCGGTGCTCATGTCGCTCATTTTGTTTTCCTCGGGGTTGCGGAAGGGCCAGCTTGTCCGTTTTGGGTAAATGCCTCGTTGATGCAACGCAACCGGGACAGGTTTTGATGAGAATTCTTCTTGTCGCTTGGATAATACGGTCCGGCTCGCGTACTATGCTTCCCATCCGGTGGTCATGCCGGACCAGCCTTGTCAGGCGGCAATTCCAGGACGCAACAGGAACACCATGTCACACCAGCAGAACTCGCAAGCCTCTCACACTGACCCGGCCCATGCCGTGTCCCTGCGGCAACTGATCCGTTCCGATCAGCTCATGGCGCTGCGCCAGACCGTGCTGCTGTCCATGCCGGTCAACATGCTGCTGGGCGTGATCTCGACCTTCGTGGCATGGCGCTCGGGCAAACTCTCCATCGCCCTGATCTGGCTGGCCTGCTCGGGGCTGGTCAATGTGTTGCGCATCCTGGCCTGCCGCATCCCGGTGGAGCGTCTGGCAGCGGCGCTGCCGTTGCTGGGTGCTCGCACTGTCGGCGATGGCGATCGCGTCACCGAACTCAACCTTCGGCTGCACTGCATCCTGGCCCTGATGTCGGGCATCGTGTGGGCCGGCGTCCCGCTGCTGTGCGCAGGCTATACCACGCCCGAGACTCTTTTCTATCTGACCTGCGTATGTGGCATCACGGCCGGCGCGGTGACCCACGGCTTTGCATTTGCTCGCATTCCGATCTGTTTCATCACGCCGCCGCTGCTGTCCATCATCTTTTGCCTGGCCACCATCGAGACCAGCGCCACCCGCATGGCACTGGCCGCAGCGGTGCTGCTCTACCTGGCCGCGCTGATCCGGGGCTCCAAGGTCAGCGAAGGCCTGGTCTCGCACGCCAGCGCGCTGAAGAACGAGGCCACCACCGCCAAGCAGGCGCTGGAAGTGGCCCACCAGGACCTGCACCGCTTCGCACAGAAGATGCAATATCAGGCCGAGCATGACCTGCTGACCGGACTGCTGGGCCGCGCCGGTTTCATGGAAGTGGCGCCGCGCATGATGGCGCGGCAGGAGCATGCCTTGTGCATGATGTTCCTCGACCTGGATGGCTTCAAGGTGATCAACGATGCCTACGGCCACGATGCCGGCGACCAGGTGCTGGTCGAGGTGGCACGGCGGCTGCAGGCCAGCGTGCCCGAGACCGCCACGCTGGCACGCCTGGGGGGCGACGAGTTCGTGATCCTGTACCCGCTGGCGCCGCAGGCGGAACCGCCGGAACAGCTGGCCCGGCGGCTCATCGCCGCCATCCGCCAGCCCTTCGCCCGTCTGGCGCACCGGCACATCGGCCTGAGCCTGGGCATCACCATCACCCGCAGCGATGACATCAACGAGATGCTGGTCTGCTCCGATGCCGCCATGTACGAGGCCAAACGCCGTGGCCGCAACCAGTTCCATGTGTTCAACGACGACCTCAACGCACACCTGCAAATGAAGCGCGATGTGGAGCGCGACCTGGCCGATGCCCTGGCGCGGCGCCAGCTGGAGGTCTGGTTCCAGCCCATCATCCAGCATGATGGCCGCACCCTGGATGGCTTCGAAGCCCTGCTGCGCTGGCGTCATCCGCGCCACGGCGCCATCGCGCCGCCCGACCTGATCGAGATCGCCGCGCTGGCTGGTCTGTCGGAGGAGTTGCTGCGCTTCATCATCGGCGAGACCGGGGCCATGATCGCCTTCCTGCAGGCCAGCGGCCGCCCGGACCTGCGGGTATCGATGAACATTTCGCCACGGGAGATGGAGCGTATCAGCGTCGATGAACTGGTGACGGAGATGCTGAAGTCGCGCCAGCTGCCGGCCCGGATGCTGGAAATCGAGATCACCGAAGAAACCGCCCTTGACCTGCAGGCCGCCAGCCAGAGCCTGGTGGCGCTGGCGATGCAGGGCGTGAGCATCGCCATCGATGACTTCGGCGTGGGCTACTCCTCGCTGGGCTTCCTGCGCCAGATGCGGGTATCGCGCGTGAAGATCGACCGCAGCTTCGTCACCGGCCTGACCGAGCAGACCGAAAACCAGGCGCTGGTGGCCGCAGTGCTGCAGTTGTCGGGGTCTTTCGGCTTCCAGGTGGTGGCCGAGGGCGTCGAGAGCGAGGACGACCTGCGCACCCTGCAAGCCCTGCAGTGCCATGCCATGCAGGGTTTCTATTTCTCCCGCCCGATGCCGGCGGACCAGGCACGCCGCATGGTCAGTGCCCTGGCGCAGGTGTAGGCGCCCAATCCCCAATCCTCATGTGGCTCCATGCGCCGTGATGACGCGGCGCTGACAAACTTGAAGCAGATCAAGCTTTGTCCGATCAGGGCGCCGCTCCCATCCCGGGGCGGATATGCTGCGACACAACAAGCATGCCCAGTGTCTCGTCATCGCCTCCCGGAGAATGCCATGTTCCCACCCGCCCAGGCCTCGCCTGCGCAGCGCTACGACCAACTCATCCGCGACGCCCTCGGTGCCCGGCCCATGCGGGTCGCCGTGGTCCATCCCTGTTCGGTCGAGGCCTTGCAAGGGGCGCTGGAAGCGCGCGACGAAGGCCTGCTCGAGCCAGTGCTGGTCGGCCCCGAAGCCAGGATACGTCGCATCGCCGAGCAGGCCGGCCTGTCGCTGCAGGGTTTGCCTATCGAAGCGGTCGAGCACAGCCATGCGGCCGCTGCCCGCGCCGTCGAGCTGGCCGTGCAGGGCAGGGTGGGCGCCCTGATGAAGGGCAGTCTGCATAGCGATGAATTGCTGGGCGCGGTCGTCGCCGCCGGCTCCGGCCTGCGTACCGAACGTCGCATCAGCCACGTGTACGCGATGGCCATCCCCACCTATTCCAAACCGCTGGTCATCACCGACGCCGCCATCAACATCGCGCCCACGCTGGCGCACAAGCGCGACATCTGCCAGAACGCCATCGACCTGCTGCACGTGATGGGCGTGCCCCGTCCCCATGTGGCGGTGCTGGCGGCGGTGGAGACCGTCAATCCGGCCATGCCGTCCACGCTGGATGCCGCCGCGCTGACGGTGATGGCGACGCGCCACCAGATCACCGGCGCGCTGGTGGATGGCCCGCTGGCCTTTGACAACGCCATCAGCCTGGAGGCCGCCACCATCAAGGGGATAGCCTCACCGGTGGCCGGCAGTGTGGACATCCTGCTGGTGCCGGACCTGGAGGCCGGCAACATACTGGCCAAGCAACTGATCTACCTGGCGCAAGCCGATGCCGCAGGCCTGGTGCTGGGCGCACGCGTGCCGGTGATTCTCACCAGCCGCGCCGACAGCCTGCGGGTGCGCCTGGCATCGTCCGCGCTGGCCCGGCTGGTGGCGGCACGGGCCGCCGTGCAGGTATCCCCTCAGGAGGACGCATGAACCGCTGGCTGCTCACCTTCAATGCAGGCTCGTCTTCGATCAAGCTGGGCGTGTTTCGCCTGGATGACGCCCGCGCCACCAGGATCGGGCAGGGGCAACTCGACCTGCACCTGACGCCGCTGCAATTGCGCCTGGAGATCGATGGCGTCCGTTCGGCCATCGAGATCAAGGCCGACCCGGTAGCGTCGATGGACAAGGTGCTCGAAGAAGTGCTGCACCAGCTGGAAGTCGGCCATGAGCAGGGCGCCCTGTGCGCGGTCGGGCACCGCGTGGTGCATGGCGGCCTGCACCTGTCGCGCCCGGTGCTGCTGGAGCCCGCCGTCGAAGCCACGCTGGAAGCCCTGGCGCCGCTGGCCCCCTTGCATCAGCCGCAGAACCTGCGGCTGATCCGCGCCATCGAGCGTTTGCGTCCCGGGTTGCCGCAGACCGCCACCTTCGACACTGCGTTCCACGCCACCCAGGATGCGCTGGCGCGCCGCTTTGCCCTGCCCCGCAAGCTGCATGACGAAGGTGTGCTGCGTTACGGCTTCCACGGTATTTCCTACAGCTATATCGCCGATGAGCTGCGTCGGCGCGGCCTGCCCGAGGCACACGGCAACGTGGTGGTCGCGCACCTGGGCAATGGCGCCAGTCTGTGTGCGCTCCAGAACGGCCGCAGTGTCGATGCCAGCACCGGTTTCTCCACGCTGGAAGGCGTCCCCATGGGCACGCGTTGCGGCGCGCTTGATCCCGGCGTGTTGCTGTACCTGTTGCAGCAGGGGATGACCCCGGCCGCGCTGGAAGACCTGCTGTATCACCAGAGCGGCCTGCTGGGGGTATCCGGCGTGAGCGCCGATGTGCGCACGCTGCAGCAGAGCGAGTCCATCCCGGCCCGTGAAGCATTGGAGCTGTTCGCGCTGCGCTGCGCCGGCGAGGCGGCACGGCTGGCCACCACCCTGGGCGGCATGGATGCACTGGTCTTCACCGCCGGCATCGGCGAGCATGACGCCCGCATGCGCGCCGCCATCTGCCGCCGGCTTGGCTGGCTGGGCATCAGGCTGGACCCGGCCGCCAATGATCAGCATCTGGAGTGCATCAGCAGCCAGGCCAGCCGCCTGCGGGTGCTGGTGATCCCGACCAATGAGGAACAGGTCATTGCCGACGACGCGGCCAGATTGCTGATGGGGAAGGAGCGATGAGGGTGTTCGCGCAAGGCGTGGAGCCAATGGCGTCAACAGGGGTGGCGTCGACAGCGACGGCGCGCTAGTCGCCGGCCGCTGCAACTTTCTTGCGGGGACGGGGCGGCTTCTTTGCAGCGACAGCCGATGGAGCGGCCGTGGTGGCGGTCACCGCCACGGAGGCCTTCATGAACCACGCCAGTACCGACTCGGCAGTCTTGCCGTCCACGATGTGCGGCACGCAGCGGTAGGAGAAGCTGACGCCCTCGCACAGCGCCATCAGGCCGATGGCGATCTCGCGCGCCGGTGCGGCAGGGGTGACCCCGGTCAGGTCGCAATAGGCCTGCACGAAGCAGGTGATCTGGCGGTAACGCTCTTCCAGGTAGACATCGAGCTGCAGGCGGAACTTCTCGTCGCGCAGGGCTACGATGCGCGCCTCCATCCACAGCAGGCTGCACTTGTCGTCGCGATAGAGCGCCGAATACTGCTCGGCCAGCGCGTCGCGCAGGGCATCGGGATCGGTCACTGCGCCATCGAGCAGGCGCTGGAAGCCACGGTCGATGCTTTCGCCTTCGCGCCGGAGCAACTCGAAGAACAGCTCGGTCTTGTCGTCGAAGTTGGAATAGAACGCGCCCCGGGAGTAGCCCGCCGCCGTGCTGATATCCTCCACGCTGGTAAGCGCATATCCCTTTTGCATGAAGACCGCGTGCGCCGCCTCCAGCAGCCTTGCGCGGGTCTGCTCGCGACTTTGCTCGCGGCTCAGTCGTTGGCGTGGTGGGCTTGGTTCGCGTGTCATGGGGCAGGATTCTAACACTGTTGTATTCAAATACAGGATTGCATCTGAATTCATATCTGCATTAGAATCGCTGAACTTTTGTAAAGACCACCCTCGAGGATGCGGAGCGCCCGGCGATCCGACCCTACCTTCCTGAAAGGAAAGCTGTGAAGCCCGATCCGCGTCCCCGTGTCCTTCCTCTGCCTCTGTCGCTACCCCGGCGCATGCCGCTCGGCCTGGCCGCGGCGGCCCTGGTGCTGACCCTGTCGGCCTGCAGCAAGCCGGCGCCGGTGGCCGATGCCCCGCGCGAAGTGGTGATCCTGCAGCCGCAGGAACGGGACGGCGGACAGCCTTTGCATCTCCCGGCCGAGGTGCAGTCGCGCTATGTGACCTCGATGTCCTTCCGTGTCGCCGGCCAGCTGGTGGAGCGTCGCGTGCACCTGGGCGACGTGGTGCGCAAGGGCCAGGTGCTGGCCCGCCTGGATCCGTCGGATGCCGACCAGAATGCCGCCTCCGCCCGCGCCGAACTGGCCTCGGCACGCCAGCACCTGGACGCCGCCGAGAAACAGTTGCAGCGCGATACCGCCCAGGCCCGCGAACAACTGATCAGCGCCCAGCAACTGGAACAGAGCCAGGATGCGCGCGCCGCTGCACTGGCGCAGTTCCAGGCGGCCCAGGCACGTGCCTCGGTGGCCGGCAACCAGCGCGACTACACCACCCTGGTGGCCCAGCATGACGGCGTCATCAGTGCCGAACAGGCCAATACCGGCGACGTGCTCAACCCCGGCCAGCCGGTCTATTCGCTGGCCTGGTCGGGCGCGGTGGATGTGGTGACCGATGTCGCCGACCGCCAGCTGGCCGGCCTGCAACCTGGCCAGCCCGCCACCGTCACGCTGGCCGCGTTGCCGGGCAAGACCTTCAAGGGCAAGGTGCGCGAAGTCAGTCCCGCCGCCGACCTGCAGAGCCGCACCTACCGCGTCAAGGTCACCCTGGAACAACCCGACGCCAGCGTGCGCCTGGGCATGACCGGCGATGTCGTGATCACGCCTGAGCTCAAATCCGGCCAGGCCAAGGTATTGCTGCTGCCGGCGACTGCGCTGTTCCATCAAGGCGGCAAGCCGGCGGTCTGGATCGTCAGCGGCGAAGGCAAGCTGGAACTGCGTCCGGTGACGGTATCGGCCTATGGCGAGCGCAGCATTTCGCTGTCGCAGGGCGTGGCCGCGGCTGACAAGGTGGTGGTGCAGGGCGTCCATACCCTGACCGCTGGCGAGAAGGTCAAGCCGGTCGCCCCGCTGCACGCCGAGGACTTCGCCCTATGAGCGCGCCCGGCCGTTTCAATCTTTCCGCCTGGACGCTGCAGCACCAGGCGCTGGTGACCTTCATCCTGGCGCTGGTGACGCTGCTGGGCATGGGCTCCTACAACCGGCTCTCGCAGTCCGAAGACCCGCCCTTCACCTTCAAGGTCATGGTGATCCAGACCGACTGGCCCGGTGCCACCGCGCGCCAGGTTCAGGAGCAGATCACCGACCGCATCGCCCGCAAGCTGCAGGAAACGCCGGATGTGGATTTCCTGCGCAGCTATTCCCGTGCCGGCCAGTCGCAGCTGTTCTTCACCATCAAGGACACCGCGCCCGCTTCGCAGGTGCCGCAGACCTGGTACCAGGTGCGCAAGAAGGTCGGCGACGTCGCCGCCACCCTGCCGCAAGGCGTCAAGGGACCTTACTTCAATGACGAATTCGGCGACGTCTACACCAACATCTATGCACTGGCCGGCGACGGCTTCACGCCCGCACAACTGCGCGACTATGCCGACCAGTTGCGCGGCGAACTGCTGCACGTGCCGGGCGTGGCCAAGATCGATTACTTCGGCGAGCGCCAGGAACACATCTACATCGACATCGGCAATGCCCGCATGACGCGCCTGGGCATCAGCCCGCAGCAACTGGCCGATGCCATCGGCGGTCAGAACGCCGTGGTGCCGGGCGGCCTGATCACCACCGGCAACGACCGCGTCTATGTGCGTCCTACCGGCCAGTTCGACAACCTGCGGGCACTGGAAGACAAGGTCATCCACCTCAACAACCGCAATTTCCGGCTGGGTGACATCGCCACCATCCACCGTGGCTACGACGAACCCCAGGAACAGGAGATGCGCGCCAACGGCCAGCCGGTGCTGGGCATCGGCGTGACCATGCAGCCCGGTGGCGACGTCATCCGCCTGGGCAAGGCTCTGGATGCGCGTACCGAAGAATTGCGCAAGCGCCTGCCGGCCGGCCTGACCCTGACGGCGGTCTCCAGCATGCCGCACGCCGTGGAAAAATCGGTCGACGATTTCCTCGAAGCCGTGGCCGAGGCTGTCGCCATCGTGCTGGTGGTGAGCCTGGTCTCGCTGGGCATCCGTACCGGCATGGTGGTGGTGATCTCGATTCCCATCGTGCTGGCAGTGACCTCGCTGTTCATGTACATGTTCGACATCGGCCTGCACAAGGTCTCGCTGGGCACCCTGGTGCTGGCATTGGGCCTGCTGGTGGATGACGCCATCATCGCCGTCGAGATGATGGCGGTGAAGCTGGAGCAGGGCTGGAACCGCCGCCGCGCCGCCGCCTTCGCCTATACCAGTACCGCCTTCCCGATGCTCACCGGCACCCTGGTGACGGTGGCCGGCTTCCTGCCGATCGCCCTGGCCAAGTCCGGGACCGGCGAATACACCCGTTCCATCTTCGAGGTCTCGGCCATCGCGCTGCTGCTGTCGTGGCTGGCGGCAGTGGTGCTGATCCCGCTGCTGGGCTATCACATGCTCAAGGAAAAGCCGGGCGCGCTCACCGACGAACAGATCGCCGCCAATCCCCATGCCGGCCATGACGAGGAAGACCATGATCACCCCATCTACCAGACCCGCATCTACACCCTGCTGCGGCGTTCGGTGTCCTGGTGCGTGGCCTTCCGTGGCCGCGTGGTGATCGCCACCACCTTGCTCTTCATCGGTTCGCTGGCCGCCTTCGCGCTGGTGCCGCAACAGTTCTTCCCCAGCTCCGACCGGCCCGAACTGCTGATCGACATGCACCTGCCCGAGCGCGCCTCCTTTGAGGCCACCCAGCGCGAAGCCATCCGCATGGAAGCCCTGCTCAAGGACCGGCCGCAGATCGATCACTACATCAGCTTCGTCGGTGTCGGCGCGCCGCGCTTCTACCTGCCGCTGGACCAGCAACTGGCCAGCCCCAACTTTGCCCAGTTCGTGGTCACCGCCAAGTCGGTGGAAGATCGGGAAGCTCTGGCAAAGGCGCTGGAAGAGCCGCTGCGCAAGCAGTTCAGCGGCGTGCGCACCCGCATGACGCGCCTGGAAAACGGTCCGCCGGTAGGCTTCCCGGTGCAGTTCCGCATCAGTGGCGAGCAGATTCCCAAGGTGCGCGCCATCGCCGAACAGGTTGCCGCCGAAATGCGCAAGGAGACCCGTGCCACCAATATCCAGTTCGACTGGGATGAACCGGCGCAGCGTTCGGTCTCCTTCGAGATCGACCAGAAACGCGCCGGTGAGCTGGGCCTGAGCAGCCAGCAGATTTCCAACTTCCTGGCCATGCAACTGTCGGGCTATACCATCACCCAGTACCGCGAGCGCGACAAGCTCATCAGCGTCGATCTGCGCGCCCCGCGCAGCGAACGCGTCGATCCCTCGCGCCTGGCCACGCTGTCCATGCCCACTCCCAACGGCCCGGTGCCGCTGGCGACCCTGGGCAAGTTCCACAACACGCTGGAATACGGCGTCATCTGGGAACGCAATCGCCAGCCCACCATCACCGTGCTGGCCGATGTGCGAGCAGGCGTGCAGGGTATCGACGTGACCAACGATGTCAACCAGAAGCTCGACGCGCTGCGCGCCGAGCTGCCGGTGGGCTACCGTATCGACGTCGGCGGCCCGGTGGAAGAAAACGCCAAGGCACAGTCCTCGATCTCGGCGCAGATGCCGCTGATGTTCATCGCCGTACTGCTGTTGCTCATGGTGCAGCTGCAAAGCTTCGGCCGTACCCTGATGGTGGTGATGACCGCCCCGCTGGGTCTGATCGGTGTGGTCGGCGCGTTGCTGCTGTTCGGCCAGCCTTTCGGCTTCGTCGCCATGCTGGGGACCATCGCCATGCTGGGCATCATCATGCGCAACTCGGTGATCCTGGTGGACCAGATCGAGCAGGACATCGCCGCCGGCCGTGGCCGCTTCGACGCCATCGTCGGTGCCACCGTGCGCCGCTTCCGCCCGATTACGCTGACTGCGGCCGCCGCCGTGCTGGCGCTGATCCCGCTGTTGCGCAGCAACTTCTTCGGCCCGATGGCCACCGCCCTGATGGGCGGCATCACCATCGCCACCATCCTGACCCTGTTCTACCTGCCGGCCCTGTATGCGCTGTGCTACCGGGTCAAGCCGGATGAAACCCATCATCGAGACAACGCCGCGCAAGGGAGCCACTGATGAGCGCCGTCCGTTTTTCCCCCGCCCCGCGCACCCTGGCGCTGGCCGCAGCGCTGCTGGTCTCCGGTTGCGCCCTGGGTCCGACCGGCGAGGCACCGGCCTCGCCCCAGCCGGCCCACTATGCCGTTGATGCCACACCCGCCACCCTGGGGCCGCAGGAGGCGCGTCAGAAATTCGTGCTCGGCCAGCGCGCCGTGCCGCAGTGGTGGCGTGCCTATGGCTCGCAGGAGCTGTCGGCATGGGTGGAGGAAGCCTTGCGCAGCAACCATTCGCTGGCCCAGGCCGATCGCAACCTGGCCGCCGCCCGCCTGCAGTTGCGCGCCCAGATCGATGAATCGCTGTGGCCCACCATCGATGCGGTCGGCCAGGCCCAGCGCCAGCGCGCCCTGGGGCTGCCCAATCTGGGGCCGACCACCAACCTGTACAACGTCTTCGCCGGCCAGATTCGCGCCAGCTATACCTTCGACCTGTTTGGCGTGGAGCGCTTCGCCAACTCGGCGGCTGCAGCCCAGGTGGATGCGCAGTCCTACCAGTTCGACGCGGCACGCCGCTCGGTGGCGGCCAATGTGGTGATCACGGCCATCAATGCGGCTTCCCTGCACGCGCAGGTGATGCATACCGAACGCCTGGTGGCGCTGGCCGATGCCGATGTCGAGGAGATGCAGCGCCGGCTGGCGCTGGGTGCGGTGTCACAGGATGAGTTGTTGTCGGCGCAGGCCAGCGCGCAGTCGCTGCGCGCCAGCCTGCCCGCCATGAAAGCGCAGTGGCAGGCCTCGCGCCATGCGCTGGCGGTGCTGATGGGACGCACCCCGGACGCTGCGCCTGCCGACCTGGATATCTCCCGTCTGCAACTACCCGGCGAAGTGCCGCTGGCCTTGCCCTCGGAACTGCTGCGCCAGCGGCCCGATATCCTGGCCGCCGACGCCGCATTGAAGGTGGCTGCCGCCGAGCAAGCCCTGGCCACGGCCGAGATGTTCCCCAGCCTGTCCATCAGCGCCTCCTTCGGCCAGTCCGGTTTTTCCTGGGCCAAGGCGACCAGCGGGGCGGGTGCGGTGTGGGGACTGGGGGCTTCGCTGACGCAGCCGCTGTTCCACGGCGGCGCCCTCAGCGCCCGGCGTGACGCCTCCAAGGAGGCCTATCTCGCGGCCGAGGCCAATTATCGCCAGACCGTGTTGAATGCTTTCCAGAACGTGGCCGATAGCCTGGTGGCGCTGACCCAGGATGCCGACGCCCTGCAGGCCTCGACGGCGGCGCGCGCGGCCAGCGAGCAGGGCTGGCGCAATGCCCAGCGACGCGCCCAGCTGGGCGCCTACCCGGCCAGTGCCGCACGCGCAGGCGAGCGCCAGTATCTCAATGCCAGGCTGGGCGAAGTGCGTGCCACGGCCAGCCGCATGAGCGATACCGCCACGCTGTTCCAGGCCATGGGCGTGGGCATCGAAACACCGCCCCAGCAGGCAGCGGCCAAGCCCTGAACGGACAGGAAGGGAGCACCCAGCGGGCGCTCCCTTCCCTATCCCATCCTCTCCTCAACCGCCCACGTACTGCTGGAACAGGTGGCTGAACAGCCGGGTCAGGTCCTTCATCAGCATCGCCCCGCCGCGACCGGCGTGGGCTTCGAACGCGATGCTCATCGTACCGATGAAGACGGCCAGGCGCAGGGTGGTGGTGTGCATGATAGGCTCCTTGTGGTGGCGGATTGCTGTGTCGATGGAGTCATCTTGCGCCGCTACTGTCATGCCCGGATGTCAAAAAGCGACGCCCGCATTTCAGTTGAAATAATTTTTCTCCGCTGTCAGTTATTCGTCAGTCAACCGGCAAACAGCTCAGCTATATTCTCGCGTGGTGGTAGGTCTTCAGGGGTAGCGTTATCGCCGCCACGAACCACAACAACAATGAAATCCGCGCGAGCGGACAGAAGAGAATCGGGGAATCCATGTCGAGAATGCTGGTATGCCTTGCAGCACTGCTGCTGGGTGGTTGTGCCTCCATCACGGGCACGCAGACGCAACCCATTTCAGTCATTGCCAACCAGGGCAGCCAGATCATCTCGGGTGCCAGCTGCACGCTGAGCAACGACGTCGGCAAGTGGTACGTCAAGACCCCTGGCAGCGTGGCCATCAAGAAGAGCACGGGTGATTTGCTGGTGGAATGCGCCAAGGACGGTGTGAGCGGTCAGCAGAACGTGGTCTCGCGCGCCAACACCAATGTGTGGGGAAACCTGCTGCTGGGTGGCCCGATCGGCTATGTGGTCGATCGCAGCAGCGGTGCCGGGTTCGATTATCCTGACTCGGTTACGGTGACGCTGGGCAGCCGTCTCGGCGTCCTGCCTTCGGCGGGCGTCGCGGGCGGTACGGCCAGTCCCGATCCGACCCCGCCTGATGGCCGCTGGCGTGCCGTCATGTCCTGCGATGCCAACCGCTTCAACAAGGATTCCAAGCCGTTCCAGGCAAATTTCATCGCCGAGGTGGATGGCAACCGGGTGAGCCTCAAGCGCCGTACCCAGATTGCAGAGGAGGTGATGTCCGGCACCATCATGGGCGAATCGCTGAGCCTGGATGGCATGGGTTACCGCTTCGAGAATCCCGCCAACACCTGGACCTTCAAGATCGATGGCGTCTTCATGGGCAATGCCAAGATCTATAACGGCAAGGGTCCGCAACTGGCCAAGAATGGCATGGTGGCGCGACAGTGCACGGTATTGATGATCCACACCGATGTGCCGCCGCCATCGCCCAAGAGCGGGCCCCCCGAGGTGGCCGCGACGCCTGCTGCCGCCCAATAGGCGCAGCGGGCTCAGCCCTTGCTGGCCCCGAAGGTGAGGCCGGCCACGAATTGCTTCTGCATCACAAAGAACAGGATCACCGAGGGCAGTGCCGCCAGGATGGAACCGGCCGAGACCAGGTTCCAGGCGGTGGTCCACTGTCCGCGCAGGGCCGCCACGCCCACCGTGATGGGCGCCACGTCGTCCCCCTGGGTCAGCACCAGCGCCCAGAAGTAATCGTTCCAGACGAAGGTGAAGACCAGCACCGCCAGGGCCGCCAGCGCGGGCCGGATCAGCGGCAGCACGATGCGGTAGAACACGGTCCACTCGCTGGCGCCTTCGATGCGGGCCGCCTCGATCATCTCGAAGGGCAGCTGCTTGATGAAATTGCGCAGGAACAGCGTGCAGAAGCCGGTCTGCATGGCGATGTGGAACAGCATCATCCCGGTGATGGTGTTGAACAGGCCCAGCGACAGCGACAGGTCCCGTACCGGGATCATCAGGATCTGCTGCGGCACGAAGTTGCAGGCCACGAAGGTGGCGAAGAGCACCGTATTGCCCCGGAACTGGTAGGTCGACAGCGCAAAGCCGGCCATCGCCGCCAGCGAGATCGCACCGATCACCGAGGGAATGGTGATGAGGCAGCTGTTCCAGAAGTAATGCAGCATGGGCGAGGCGGTCAGCGCTTCGCGGTAGTTCTCCAGCATGGCGAAGTCCTGCGGCCAACCCCAGTAGTTGCCGGCCATCAGTTCATCGTTGGAGCGCACCGAGGTCACCAGCGCGGTCAGCATCGGCAGCAGCCAGATCAGCAGGGCCACCGGCACCGAGATACGGTACAGCGCCCGGTTGAACGGCTTCCATTTTTCTATCGGCATGGGAAACATGGCGATCCCTCTTTTCTTCGTTAGCGTTCGGCGCGCAGCATGCGGCGCAGTTGGTAGATGATGTAGATCAGCATGATGGCGAACAGCGTCACTGCCACCGCGGCCGAGTAACCCTGGCGGTAATACTTGATGGCCTGGTCGTAGGCGTAGTAGGCCAGCACGGTCGAACTCTCGTAGGGTCCGCCGCTGGTCATCACCGAGATCAGGTCGAAGCTGCGCAACGCGCCGATGATGCTGACCACGAAGGCCATGAAGGTGGTCGAGCGCAGCTGCGGCAGGATCACGTAGCGCAGCATGCTCCAGCCCCTGGCGCCTTCCATGCGCGCCGCTTCCACCTGGTCGTGGTTCAGTGCCGTCAGCCCGGTGAGATAGAGGATCATGCAATAGGCAGTCTGCGGCCACAGTGCCGCGAAGATGATGCCGAAGGTGGCGTAGCGGGCGTCACCCAGCACCGGTACGCCTTGCCCCAGGATCAGCGACAGCAGGCCGAAGCTGGGATCATAGAACCAGCTGTAGATCAGTCCCACCACCACCCCCGAGAGCACGAAGGGCGCGAAGAACAGCGACTTCACCACGCGCATGCCACGCATCTTCTGGTTCAGGTAGAGCGCGATGGCCAGCCCCATGGGCGGCGCCAGCAGGAACATCAGCAGCCATAGCACATTGTTCTTGAGCGCCGTGTAGAAGGTCGGCGCGTGGAACAGTTCGACGTAGTTGGCCAGGCCGACGAACCTGGGATCGGTCATGCCATCCCAGCTGAAGAAGCTGAGATAGATGGTGTACAGGATCGGATAGAGCACATAGACCAGCGTCATCACGCAGGCCGGTGCCAGGAACCAGAAGGCGGCACGGTTGCGACGGGCGGCGCTGCGCTGCGGGCTGCTGGCCGGGGTGGCTGATACCGCAGATGTGGCAGATGTGGCCGTTGCATCGGTCGCAGGCGGCTGCGCGGCGGAAGTGGGCGCGAGCATGGCGGGGTCTCCTTCAATTTCTGCGGGCCATTCGCGCCGCCGTCGGCGACCGGAATGGCCCGGGTGGGTCACTATCTGCCAACGCTCAGGACTTCTTGTAGATGCGCTTGCGGGCCTGTTCCAGATCGTTGAGGACATCATCGAGCTTGTTCGGATCGCTGACGAACTTCTGCATGCCCTTCATGCCTTCATCGGCCATTTCCTTGGTCATGTCGCGATCATAGAACTGCGAGATACCGCCCTTGGCATTGGACAGGATCTCGAAGCCGATGCGCGAGATCGGGTCGCTCGGTGCCGGCGACTTGCTGTTGGCCGGCAGCGATCCCAGGCCCTCGGCCAGCTTGGCGCTGATGGCGGGCGTTCCCACGAAGGCGATGAAGCGGTGCGCATCGGCCTTGTTGCGTGCCTTGGCCGGGATGTGGATCGATTCGGTCGGACCTTCCTCGGCCGTCGGCACGGCGGCATCGATGATGGGGAACTGGAAGTAACCCATCTCCGGCGCCAGCTTGGCCGGGAAGCCCTTGGCGATGAAGGTACCCATGAGCATCATGGCGGCCTTGCCCTGGAACAGGAAAGGCTGGGCGCCGTCCAGGTCGTAGGACAGGGCGTTGTCGATGAAGACCTTGTTGTCGATCAGGCTCTTCCAGGCGGTATAGACCTTTTTCACGCGCGGGTCGGTGTAGGCCACGTCGCCTGCCATCAGTTGCTGGTGGAAGGCATTGCCGTTGATGCGCAGGTCGAGGTAATCGAACCAGCCGGCCAGGGTCCAGGCGTCGCGACCACCGACGGCGACCGGAGCGATGCCGGCGGCCTTGAGTTTCTTGCAGGCCTCCAGGAATTCATCCCAGGTCTTGGGTTCGCTGGCGATGCCGACCTTCTTGAACAGGTCCTTGCGGTAGAACATGCCCCAGGAGTAGTACACGGTCGGTGCCGAATACTGCTTGCCCTGCCAAGACGAGGCTTCCTTGGTGGAAGCATAGGTGCTGTCCCAGCCGTTCTTCTTCCAGTCTTCGCTCAGGTCTTCCAGCAGGCCGCGGCTGGCGTAGAACGCCATGCGCTCGCCGTTGTGCCAGTTGATGATGTCCGGCGCCTGGGTCGACAGCCAGCCCGGCAATTGCACCTTGTAGGCCTCTTCCTCGATGAAGGAAGCCTTGATGTCCACGTCCGGGTTGGCCTTCTTGAATTCATCCATCGTCGATTGCCATACCGCCCGCTGGACCGCCCCCTTGTAGGCGATGTTGACGGCCAGGGTGCCGGCCAGGGCGGCGCTGCTCCAGGCGGATGCGGCCAGGCAGCCGGCGATCACGGTCATGCGAATCATCTTGTTCATTGTCGTCTCCGAATGTTGGTTTCAAAACAGCTGCGTTGTCGATGCTGTGACCGACCTGCGCAGTTTCTTTTCAGTTCTGCCAGGTTCTTTGCCCATCTTGCGCAGGTCTCTTGCCTGCTTGTGCGCGGCAGCCGCGGCTGCCGTGCGTTCTTCCAGAGTGAGGCCGGCGTCCTGCCTAATCGGGTTTGCTGCTGCGATAGATCGCCACGCCCTGCGGTTCCAGGCGGGCCTGTCCCACCAGGAACTGTGCGGTATCGGTCTGCGGCAGCGGTATCGGCGCATCGCTGTAGTTGAAGGCGAATTGCAGGCCGCCGCGCTGCTGCAGGCGCAGGCCTTCCGGCAGACGCTGAGGGGTCAACCCGGCGGCGCGCGCGACCTCTTCGAAATAGCGCGTGGTCAACCCGCTATCGAAGATGCCGGCCAGATAATGGGCCCGTTCCTTGCGCACGATGGCGGGATGGCCATCCCCGAAGCGGGCGATGGTTTGCAGACCATCGCCATCGGCTTCGATCAGGTCGCGCCAGTAGCGGCCCTGTCCTTGTTCGCTCCCCCATTGCACCGGTTCGCTGACGTTGGGACGCATCGATTCCACGCGCCAGACGCGCATCGGCAGCAACTCTTGCAGCGGTCCCGGCGGCAGCGTGTGGGGGATCTGCAGCGAGCCCGTCTTGGAACCGCTGCGCGGTCCGAACACCGCCTGTGCGCCGCTTTTTGCAATGCGCCCCGGCAGGTCGTCCGGCACGATGGGCAGCGGCGGCACCACGATCATGGCATAGCCTTGCAGGTCCGCGTGCAGTGGCACGATGTCCACATCCAGGCCCAGTGCGCGCAGGGTGGAGTAATAGTCGAAGGCGAAGTGGGCGTATTCGAAGTCGATGCCCTGGAAATGGATCTCGAAGAGCCACTTGGCATCGTAGTCGAACAACAGCGCCACCTTGCCGCGTGGCTGTGCCAGCGTGCCATGGGTGGCTTCGACCGCGAGGATTTCCTGGGCCACGCGCTCGGCTTCCGATCCGCCGACGTCGAGGCGATTGTCGGGACGGTTCAGGCCGGCGTGCATCTGTTCCTGTGCAAACGGGCACTGGCGCCAGCGGAAGTAGGACACGCAGCCGGCGCCGTGGGCGAAGGCTTCCCAGCTCCACAGGCGCACCATGCCCGGCAGCGGATGCGGGTTCCAATGTGCCCAGTTCACCGGCCCCGGCTGCTGCTCCATCACCCAGAAGGGCTGGGCCGACATGCCGCGATAGAGGTCATGGTTGAAGCTGGCGAAATCCGGATGGCCGGTGCGCAGCCAGCGCGCCTTGGTGTCCTGGTCGAACCACATCACCTCCAGCGCGCCCAGCGGATAGCTATCCCAGGTGGCCACGTCCAGGTCGGCCGCGACCGGATAGTGATCGAACTCCAGGAACATCTGCATGAAGTTGTGCACCATCAAGCGACCCGGCGAGAGCGGACGCAAAATCTCGACCTGCATGCGGTTGTAGCGCACCACCTCGTCGGAGGCGAAGCGGCGGTAGTCCAGGCGATGCGAAGGATGGGCTTCGGTCACCGTGCCGATGGGCGCATCGATCTCATCGAAGCTGCGATATTCCATGCTCCAGAACACCGTACCCCAGGCGCTGTTGAGCGCGTCGATGCTGCCGTAGCGCTGGCGCAGCCACTGGCGGAAGCGGCGCTGCGCCGACGGTGAATAGCTGACCACGGTCTGGTGGCAGCCGTATTCGTTGTCCAGCTGCCAGGCGGTCACGGCCGGGTGCTGGCCATAACGCTCGCCCAGCAGGCGCACGATGCGTTGTGATTCTTCGTAATAGGAGTCGGACGAGAAATCATAGTGACGACGCGAACCGAAGGCGCGCTGGCGACCCTGGGCATCGACTGCCAGCACATCGTCATGGCGGTCGATGAGCCACTTGGGAGGCGTCGCAGTCGGGGTGCACATCACCACCTCCAGACCATGCCCGGCCAGCACCTCGATGGCGCGGTCCAGCCAGTCCCAGCGCAGGTCACCGGGCGACGGTTCGATGCGGCTCCAGGCGAATTCGCCGATGCGCACCTGCTTGATGCCCAGCGCCTGCATGCGTTGCGCATCGCTTTCCCACATGGCCTCGGGCCAATGTTCAGGGTAGTAACAGACTCCCAATCGTAACGACATGGTCGTGATTCCTTAGCGGTAGTGAAGCGTGGAAGGAGAGGTGCGGCGGTGGTCGCGGCCACAGCCCGTGGTTCAGGCCGCCGCAGCCAGACCGGGAGCCGGCTGCCTGCGCGCCAGCGCCACGCCGTCCTGGTCGAAGAGATAGGTGCAGTCGGGAGACACCGAGACGCGCAGGCGTTCGCCCCGGCTGATGCGGGCATCTCCCGGGGCCTTGGCCACCAGCGGCTGGCCGGCTGGCTCATCCAGATGCACGTAGGTCTGCTCGCCCAGGCGTTCCACCAACACCACCTCGCGGGTGATGCCGTACGGGCTCTGCTGGCCAGCAGGGCTGCCATGGCCGATCTCCATATGTTCGGGACGCACGCCCAGCGTCAGCATCTGGCCCGGCTGTACGACGCCCTGCGCGCCCACCAGCACGGTCTCGTCGCTGCTGGTCAGGCGCACCAGGATGCCCTGGTCCTGCACGCCGACCACCTCCACCGGCAGGAAGTTCATGCGCGGTGAACCGATGAAGCCGGCCACGAAGCGGTTACGCGGATGGTGGTACAGCTCCATGGGTGTACCGACCTGGGCGATGCTGCCGAAGCGTTGCGTGTCGGCTCCGGCATGCAGCAGCACGATGCGATCTGCCAGGGTCATCGCCTCGACCTGATCGTGCGTGACATAGACCACGCTGGCCTGTTCGAACTGGCGGTGCAGACGGGCGATCTCGATGCGGGTCTGGCTGCGCAGCGTGGCATCCAGATTGGACAGCGGTTCGTCGAACAGGAACACGCCCGGACGTCGCACGATGGCACGTCCGATCGCCACCCGCTGGCGCTGGCCCCCCGACAATTCCTTGGGCTTGCGCTGCAGCAGTTCTTCCAGCTGCAGGATGCGTGCGGCCTCGCGCACCTTCTGCTCGATCTCGACCTTGGGCAGCTTGGCCAGGGTCAGCCCGAAGCTCATGTTCTCGAACACCGTCATGTGCGGGAACAGCGCATAGCTCTGGAACACCATGGCCACCGAGCGCTGTGCCGACGGCACATCGTTGACACGGCGCCCACCGATGAAGAGATCACCGGAGGAGAGGTCTTCCAGCCCCGCGATCACCCGCAGCAGGGTCGACTTGCCACAGCCGGAAGGGCCGAGGAAGACGCAGAATTCATGCTCGCCAATGTCGAGGTCCACATTGCGGATCACCGGCGGGGCATCGCCGTAGGCTTTTTGTGCTGCACGCAAGCTGATGCTGGCCATCACGTCTTCCTTACAGAAATGGATTGCAGGGCAGGACGCCGCAAGGGCAGGGCGGACGTCAGGTCGAGCCTAAGGTTAAGCGCTTAATCAAACTATCCAAAAAAAAGATCGCCTGAGTTTCCTGTGTGCAATCGGGGTTGTCTCCACGTCGTTGTTCTGATCGTGTTGCCGCCTTGGTGGTGGCAAATAATTTCGGTCGATCATACCCATCTTGAATCGGCCCTGCAACAACAATCCTGTAACCGCAGGCCGACAGGAAATTGTCAGCTGCCGCGCTATCGGCACGCGCCGTGATGGTGGACTGCGTTGACAAGCCCGACATAAGCGGATTGAATGCGAGGGCTTCCAACTCCATGCAGCCATGACCACCTTATCCGAAGTCGCCCGTCTGGCCGGTGTTACCTCGGCCACCGTCTCCAACGTCCTGCGCCAGCGCGGCAAGGTCGGCGAGCAGACCCGCCAGCGTGTGCTGGACGCAGTTGCCCAGCTCGGCTATCGGCCGCACCTGACAGCGCGCGCACTGGCCGAGGGACGGGCGCCGACGCTGGCGCTGGTGGTCTCCAGCATCGCCAACCCCTTCTATCCCGAGTTCGCCCTGGCCGCCGAACGTGCCGCGCGTGACCATGGCCGCTTCCTGATCGTCTGCAACACCAATGACGATCCCGATATTGGCCGCGCCTATCTGGACCAGATCGCCGGCACCTTGTCCGATGGCGTGCTGATCATGAATGCCAACCTGCCCATGGATGAGCTGCGCAAGACCGAACAGCGCGGTGCACCGGTCGTGCTGTGCATGTGGGAAAAGCCCGATGCGCCGCCGGAGCTGCCCTGCATCGCAGTGGACTTCCACGAGGCCGGCGCGATCGCCGCACGTCATCTGCTGGGACTGGGTCACCAGTGTTTCGCCGCGCTGGTGGGCAGCAAGAAAAGCGGCATCCATGCCGAACGCTATCGCGGCTTTGCCAGCGCCTGCGCGCAGGCCGGTCACAAGCACCCGCTGCAGCGCACGCGCTACATCAACGACACCGTCGAGGCCGGCTATCGCGCCACCATGGAATTGCTCAAGGAACATCCACAGGTGACCGCCATCTTTGCCAGCAATGACTTGCCGGCACTGGGCGCGATGAATGCCATCGCCGATCTCGGGCTGAACGTGCCGCGTGACATTTCCGTCACCGGCATCACCGATATCCAGTGGGCGCGGGTCTCGCGTCCGGCCTTGACCACGGTGGCAGTGCCGACCGAGGAGGCGGCGCGCATGTCCATCGATCTGCTGCTGGCGCTGATCGAGCGCCGCAGCCCTTCGCCGGTGATGCGGGTGACCGCCACGCCGCAACTGGTGGAGCGCGCCTCGACCGCAGCGCCACGCAAGCGCAAGGGCTGATCAGCGCACCTGCAGGCTCTCCAGATACGCACAGAACATGTCGGCCATGGCTTCGCCATAGGCGCGGACGGCCTTGGGCTGTTGCGCGCTGCGCGAGAGATGTTCACCCACCGAAGAGAGCGTGGTCATCACCAGTTCGCCAGCGCGCTTGCGTCGCGGTGTCGGCACGCCCGGCAGGGCCTCGCGCATGAAGGCGGCGATGATCGCATCCCACTCCTGGATCAAGGCTTCGGACTCCACCGCATCGCGATAGAGCGGCGCCGCATCGGCCAGCGCCAGCCGGACCTGGGCTTCCTCGAATTCGCTGCGGATGAAGGCATGCACCAGTTCCCGCAGCCGCCTGGCCGGCGGCTTGCGCTGGTCCTGCAGCAACTGGCGCACCATCCCGGTGGTCTGCTGCCATTCGTCGGCCTGCAGACGGAACAGGATGGCCGCCTTGTTGGGGAAATACTGGTACACCGATCCCACGCTCACACCGGCCCGCTCGGCCACCCGCGCCGTCGTGAACCGCTGCGCCCCTTCGCGTAGCAAAACCTGAACAGCCGCTTCGAGAATGGCGGCGACCAGCTCGGTCGAGCGGGCCTGCTGCGGCGTCTTGCGCAGGGAAATCTGGGGGCGGCGGGGCTTGGGCATGGTGCAGGAAGTGGTCGTAGGGAATGCGAATGGAAAACCTGACGAAATGATCGCATACTGCGAATCGACAGGATGTGACGGATTCGTCGCATTCTAGCCCGGGTGGCTGCGACCTTCAATCGGAACGGCGCAGGCCCGGCAGGCATCCTCATCTCGTCTATCTCCAAGGACACACCATGACTATCAAACCGGCTGACAAGCCTGCTTCCCTGACGCCGCTGGCCAGCACCGGCGCGCCGTCCTTCGTCGTCTTTCTCAGGCTCGCCCCGCTGACGCTGGCGGTCTTCATCGCCTTTCTCACCATCGGCCTGCAGTTGCCGGTACTGCCCCTGCATCTGAAGGATGCCCTGGGCATGAATGCCACCATGGTCGGCGTGGTGGTCGGCGCACAGTTCGCGGCAGCCCTGTTGTCCCGTGCCTGGGCCGGCAACCAGGCCGACCTGCACGGGGCCAAGCGCGCGGTGGTCATGGGCTTCATGGCCGCTGCGGTTTCGGCGCTGATCTATCTTGCTTCCCTGGCCCTGCTGGATCGACCTGCGCTGTCGGTGCTGGTCCTGCTCGCCGGCCGCGTGGTGCTGGCCCTGGGCGAGAGCCTGGTGGTCACCGGCGCCATGAGCTGGGGCTGGCCCTGTCCAGTGTCGGATTCGGCGTCATCACGGCGTTCATCGCGCTGCTGTTCGCCGCGCGTGGCTGGGGCGACTCTTCGCTGGCCTTTACCAGCTTCGGCGTGGCCTTCATCATCGCCCGCCTGCTGTTTGCGCATCTGCCTGATCGTATCGGTGGCGCCAGGGTGGCACTGGTCTGCGTGCTGATCGAAGCCCTGGGTCAGTTGCTGATCTGGCAGGCCGATGCCAGCGCGCTGGCCTATGCCGGTGCAGCGTTGACCGGCTTCGGCTATTCGCTGGCCTTCCCCGGCTTCGGCGTGGAGGCGATGCGTCGCGCACCACCCCAGACCCGCGGCCTGGCCATGGGCGCCTACGTGGCCTTCCTTGATCTGTCGCTGGGCGTCACCAGCCCCCTGGCCGGCGCATTGGCCAGCCAGGTGGGTGTGCAGGGTGTATATCTGGCGGGAGCGGTCCTGGTGGGATTGTCGATGCTGGTGGCGCTGCATCTGATGCGCTCACCCGGCGAGGGCACATGAGCACCGTCGGGTAGCGCGTCAGGTGCTAGGGCGCTGACATGAAAACGCCGCTGTCTGTGCAGCGGCGTCATTCGTTTGCAGCGGCTCCTGCAGACTTCAGGCGTTGCGCGGATTGCGGCCGTGCTTGCGTTGGTACATGGCCTGGTCGGCCGCATGCAGCAGTGCGCTGAAGTCGCACATTTCAGAGGGCGTCACAGTGGCTGCGCCCAGGCTGATCTCGATATCGGTATGCGGCCACTTCACCCGTGCCACTGCCTGCTTGATGCGATCGGCAACCTGCTGAGCGCCGGTCTCGTCGGTATCGGGCAGGATCAGCGCAAACTCGTCGCCGCCGTAGCGGGCCAGGAAATCGCTGGCACGCAGTGGCGAACGCAGCACCCCTGCCAGTTGCTGCAGCATGGCATCGCCTGCCGGGTGACCGTAGGTGTCGTTGTACTGCTTGAAATAATCCACGTCCACCATCAGCATCGACAGCGGTCGCGCGTTACGCAGGTGGCGGGTCCATTCTTCGCGCAGGCGCGAATCGAAGCTGCGACGATTGCCGATGCCGGTCAGGGAATCGGTCATGGTCTGCTGCTCCAGCTTCTGCATGGCACGATGGCTGTCGAGCAGGGCTTCGAGCTGGCGGCCCAGCTTCAGGAAGGCATCACGTTGCGTAGCGGTCAGGCCGCGTGGTTCGCGATCCATCACGCACAGCGTGCCCATGATGTCGCCATTGCCCGACACCAGCGGCACGGCGGCGTAGAAGCGCACCGGCGGGGTGCCATTGGCCAGGGCACTGACAGCAAAACGTTCGACGGTACGCAGATCGGTGATCTCGGTCACCACGCCCGGCGTGCGGGCCGCCATGTCACACAAGGAAAAGTCCACCGCATTGCGCAGCACGCCGGTCTGGCCGGGGAAGTGCCACCACTGGTTGCGGCTGTCGCCACGGCCGTTGATCACCGACAGATAGGGTTGCTGCAGGCCGATGTCGGGATGCAGCTGGCTGAACATGCCCATGGGAGTACCGCACACGCTGGAGGCCAGCGAGATGAAGTCGGAGAGTGCCGGTTCCAGCCAGGCGTCGGCATCGCTGTCGGTGTGCGCCAGTTCGACGCGGGTGTTGGTCAGTCCGCGCTGGCGGCCTTGGGTACGCTGGAAGAGGGAGCGTTCGGGAGTGTACTGGGCGTGCAAATCTCGAATGTTCATGGCGCGTTGCTCGTGAGGGTTGGGTTTCGTTTTATTTGGTTCACCGTCGGTGCTTCGTGTGAGGCAGTGGGGAGGACGGTGCAGGATGTTCTGGTGGTCTGGTGCGCGGACGGAAATATTTTTCTTCTTCATCAACCGTACATCACCGCACATCATGTTGCCCTGCGACATCAAGGTAGCAGATCACGTCCCGAAGTAAACCGCTTTGGAACATCCGCTTACAATTTATACCTCCTTGTAGCGGAAACGATGCCATTCCGATCACATAAGAACAGCTTCGCTGATCATGCCGACAATTGACGTTTTGCCAGTGTCTTCACGGCGATGCGTAACAATAAATTGCACCCTCGGAAATGCCCATCGGACAGCGCCACTTTCGCGTGTCAGCGGATTCTTATATTGCTCTGCAATAGAGCGAAAAAAGGCGACATTCAGGCGTCGCCATGAGGCGACAAAAACATGTCGCCACAAGGTGACGATTAATGCTTGCAAAGCTGCGCGGTCGTAAATAAACTCTGCCGTTCCTTGTAGTGCCTGTTCACATCCGCAATCGGATATCAGGTGTGAACAGGTCCTAGATCCGATCAACGTTTTTGAAAGCAGAGATGTCGACCCAGCCCAAAGCAGGCGCAGTCCTGTTCGCCAAAGATGTAGCCCGCCTCGCCGCGTTCTATGCGCAGGTGCTGGCGGTGGCTCCCAAGCATGCCCATGCAGAAAAGGTAGTGATCGAGGCCGAGGATTTCCTGTTGGTGATCCATGCCATTCCGCCCGCCGCAGCAGCCACGTTGGAAATCAGCGCGCCACCGGTGTTGCGTGAGAACGTGCCGGTCAAGCTGTTCCTGCCGGTGCGCTCGCTGGCCCAGGCCAGGTTGAGCACGCAACAGCTCGGCGGTGGCATGAAGCCCGCCGATGCCGAATGGAGCGGTCCGGACTTCCGTGCCTGCGACGGCTTCGATCCGGAAGGCAATGTGGTGCAATTCCGCGAAGTCGCACGCGAGCCGGCGCTGGCTTCCTGAGGGCATTGCTGCTGACCTTGCAGAAGAACAATACCGGTCAGCGCACCCTCATCGACAGCACCAAAAAAGAAGCCGTCCGGCAGACACCGGACGGCTTTTTCGTTCCTGCATCCCTGCACCCACGCAGCGCAAGGGAGCACTTCTACCCTCGCATGTCGTGAGCTGCTGCCGCGCTTACTGCACGGCAAGCTTGAAGTAGGTCTCGCGCTGCATGTCCACCACGTCCACCGTGATCTGCACCTGGGTCTGTGCTGGCCAGCTCTGGTCCTTCTGGATGGCCGCGCCCAGCAGGTCGGCGACCTGCTTCTTTTCTTCCAGCGTGCGGCCGGTCAGGATGGACAGGCGCAGTGCCACGAAGGCGCGCTTGGCATCGGCGGCGGTGCCGACGAGGTAGTCATCCAGACGCACGGCGCGCGCCTTGATGGCGTTTTCGTCAAAGTGTCCGCTGGCCACCAGTGCCTGGTTGAGCTTGAGCAGGGTGGGCTGTACGTCGAGGGTGAGATTGCCGGTGTATTCCACAACGAGATGGGGCATGGTGGTTCCAATCCTTGTTAGGTAGATGAGGGGTGTGCGGGCTAAGGCTGCCTGCGACTGTAAGCCAAAACCGCCGACGATGATATTGGTGTAAACGATTAGCCGGCCAGGTAAGCCGAAAGCTTGCCCAGGTCCACATTGCCGCCGCTGATGATCACGCCCACCCGCTTGCCCTGCAACTGGTCCTTTAACTTGCGGGCGGCAGCAAAGCCCAGGCAGCCGGTCGGCTCCACTACCATCTTCATGCGTTCGGCGAAGAAGCGCAGGCCGGCAATCAGTTCTGCGTCGCTGACGGTGTGGATGTCGTCCACCAGCTGGCGGATCACCTCGAAGGTGTACTTGCCCAGGTGCTGGGTCTGCGCGCCATCGGCGATGGTCTTGGGGGTCTCGATATGGACCACATGACCGGCGCGCAGCGATTGCTGGCCATCGTTGCCGGCCTCCGGTTCCACGCCGTAGATCTTGCAGTCCGGCGCCAGCGCGCGGGCCGCCAGTGCCGCACCCGACAGCAGGCCGCCGCCACCTACACAGACGAACAGCGCATCCAGCGGTCCGGTCTCCTGCAGCAGTTCCAGCGTGGCCGTGCCCTGGCCGGCCATCACGTGCGGATGATCGTAGGGCGGGATCAGCGTCATCTTGCGCTCGGCCGCCAGGCGCGCACCGATGGCTTCGCGGTCTTCGGTGTAGCGGTCATAGGTGACCACTTCGGCGCCATAGCCACGGGTGGCGGCGACCTTGGCCGCCGGCGCATCCTGCGGCATCACGATCACTGCGGGGATGCCCAGCAACTGCGCGGCCAGCGCCGTCCCCTGCGCGTGATTGCCGGAAGAGAAGGTGATCACCCCATGGCGACCCTGGTCTGCATCGAACTGCGACAGCGCATTCATCGCCCCACGGAACTTGAAGGCGCCCATGCGCTGGAAGTTTTCGCACTTGAAGAACAGTTGCGCGCCAAGCTCGGCGTCCGCAGTGCGCGAACGCAGCACCGGCGTCCTGTGCGCCCAGGGCTTGATGCGTTCGGCGGCCAGCAGGACATCGGCGAAGCTGGGCAATTCGGTGGCGCTGGAAACGGGGATCATGATTTTCCTTTGGAAGGCAGGGTGGAGTCGATAGGAGTCGGAGGGATTCGATAGTGCAATCAGAAGGAGGAGCCGACGTCGGTGCGGGGCGGGTCAGTCCTTCTCGTCGTTGTAGACCGTCGCACGCGAGACGCCCAGGTGCGCTGCCACGATCTCGGCCGCCCGGCGCACATCCATGCAGCCGCTCTGGCGCAGCTCGCGCATCAACTGGCGGCGGTCCTCGGCCTTGAGGCTGCGCGGCGTGGTCGACAGGCGCGTCGCAAAATCGTCGATGCGGCCGCGCAGGGCGTCTGCACCGGCCGGCTCCAGCGTCTCGGCCACGCGCACCGCGCCATCGATGCCGCCGAACTGGCGCAGCATGCCCTGCAAGGCGCCGAACAGCGTCAGGTCGATGTTCATGCACAGCGCCGCCACGTACTTGCCATCGGCGTCCTTGATGCCGATCGACGTGCTCTTGGCCTGGCGACCGTCGGGCAGGGTGTTGGCGTAGTTGGTCAGCACTTGCGGATAGCGCTCGTCGGCGATGCGCGCCAGGCCCAGTTCGGTGGTGGCGTCGCCCACTTCGCGCCCGGACAGGTTGTTGTGCAAGGCCACGATGGAGTGGTCCGCGTCGCGCAGGTCGTGCAGCACCACTTCGCAGAAGGGCGCGAAGGTCTCGCCCAGCCCAAGGGCCACCTGCTGCAATTGCGACAGCAGCAGGGCATGGTCGGGACGGTCGGGTTTCTTTTTGCGGGAGCGTGAGGTCATGCAATACATATTATCTAAAATTAGACTTTACGTATACTTCGCCGCAGCTTGCCTTGCGCAGCCCGGGCAGGCGCTTGCTATCATGAGCATCCGTTCATACGAGGTTGGCGATGCTGACGACCTCCCGTTCCGAGAGTCCGGCCCATGCGAGACCTGCCCCCCACCGCCACCTTGCGCGCCTTCGAAGTCGCGACCCGGCACGCCACCTTCACCGCCGCCTCCGAGGAATTGCACGTCACCCAGAGCGCGGTCAGCCACCAGCTGCGGCATCTGGAAGAACTGTGGGGTGTGCAGTTGTTCCAGCGTGGCAAGTCGCTCACGCTGACCCCGGCCGGCGCGGCGCTGGCGCCGGTGGTGCGGGAGTTCTTCATGAAGCTGGAAACCACCCTGGGCGAACTGCGTGAGCAGAATGGACGCGTCAGGCTCAAGGTCAGTACCACCTATTCCTTCGCGCTCAAGTGGCTGCTGCCGCGTCTTCCTGATCTGGCGCAGGCCCATCCCGACATCCTGGTCACGCTGGAGACTACCGACGCCGCCATCCGCTTCATGCCCGGCGAGCCGGACGTGGCCATCCGCTTTGGTACCGGACCCTATCCGGGCCTGTTCTCCGAGTTCCTGTTCCGCGAACAGATCTTCCCGGTGGTCAGCCCGGGCTTGCTGCAGCGCCTGGGCAAGCCGCGCAAGCCGGCCGACCTGCTGCGCTATCCCCTGCTCACCCGTGCCGGGGCCGACATGGTACCGAAGTGGGACCTGTGGTTCCAGCAGGCCGGCGTGACGGCACCGGCCCTGCGCGAGAACGTACGCCTGGCCGATACCAACATGACCATCGAAGCAGCCCTGCTGGGCCAGGGCGTGGCACTGGCCCGCAGCGGCCATGTGGAACAGGAGCTGGCCAGCGGCAGTCTGGTCAGGCTGTTCACCCTGGCCCTGCCTTCGCCCCTGGCCTACTACTTCGTCTGTCCCCAGGGCGTGGAGGCGCAGTCGCATGTGGCCAGCTTCCGCGAATGGATGATGGCGCAATCCCGGCAGGCTGCACAAGGCTATTGACCTTGATGGCCGCGTAGCATGAGCTCTTGCTCATGCCGGGATGAGGAGACTTCGCTTGGGTCCGCGCCCGGTCGTGCTTACCATGGCGCATGTCCCTGCCCATCGTATTGCTCATCCTCTTCGCCGCCTTCCTGCATGCCGCCTGGAACGCCTTGCTGCGTGCCGGCGGCGACCGCCTCTGGTCGATGACCGTAATGTGCATGGCAGTGGCGCTGGCCAGCCTCGCTGCCATGCCCTTCCTGGCTTCGCCGCTAGCGGCCAGCTGGCCCTATGCAGCCGGCTCGGCGTTGCTGCATGTGGGCTACAACCTGTTTCTGGTGCGCAGCTATCGCGCCGGTGAGCTGGGCCAGACCTACCCGATCGCACGCGGATGTTCGCCGGTGCTGGTGACCCTGGGTGCCGCCGTCTTCGCAGGTGAACAGATGAGCGCGGTGGTTCTGCTGGGTATCGTACTGGTGTCGGGTGGCATCGTGGCCCTGGCGTTTCGCCGAGGCGGGCTGGCGCTGCCGGGCCTGCCTTATGCGCTGGCGACCGGTTGTTTCATTGCTGCCTACAGCGTGGTCGATGGCATCGGCGTGCGTCTTTCGGGGGCGCCGCTGGCCTATACCGCGTGGATGTCAGCGGGCTGGGGGCTGCTCATGCCGCTGGTCTACCTCGCGCTGCGCCGTCCACGCGGACCGCGTGTGCTCTTCATGTTGCAGCCGGGATTCGCTCGCGCCTTTGCCGGTGGACTGGTCTCGCTGCTGGCCTATGGCATCGTCATCTACGCCATGGACCTGGCACCGATGGGTGCGGTCTCGGCACTGCGCGAGACCAGCGTGCTGTTCGCGGCGCTCATCGGCTACCTGTTCCTGGGCGAATCCCTTGGCCTGGCGCGCCTGCTGGCGTGCGCCGCCATCGCTGCCGGCACGGTCCTGATCGGCTGAAGCGGACATGGGCTCCAGGCACCGCCAGACAGGTTTCACGTTTTACTTTTTCGGAGAACGACCATGTCCGTCCCTTCTTCATCTCCTCTGATTCTCATCACCGGCGGCAGCCGTGGCATGGGCGCCGCCACGGCCCGGCTGGCGGCTGCACGTGGCTACGATGTCGCGCTGAGCTACCTCGCCAACGAACAGGCGGCGCAATCCGTCGCAGACGACGTGCGCAGGCTGGGCCAGCGCGCCCTGGCGGTGCAGGCCGACAGCGCCGATCCGGAGCAGGTGGCCAGGCTCTTCGCTGCCATCGATGACAGCTTCGGACGCATCGATGTGCTGGTCAACAATGCCGCGATGCTGGAGCGCCAGTCACGGCTGGAAGACCTGGGCTACGCGCGCATGCAGCGTGTCTTCGCGGTCAACGCCATCGGTCCCATGCTGTGCGCCCAGCAGGCGCTGCGGCGCATGGCCTATCGCTACCAGGGACGCGGCGGCGCGGTGGTCAATATTTCCTCGGCCTCCGCCCGGCTCGGCAGCCCCAATGAATATGTCGACTACGCTGCCTCCAAGGGCGCGCTGGAGACCTTCACCACCGGTTTCGCCAAAGAAGTCGCACGTGAAGGTATCCGCGTGAACTGCGTCCGGCCGGGACACATCTATACCGAGATGCATGCCAGTGGTGGCGAGCCGGATCGGGTCAACCGGGTCAGGGAAAGTATCCCGATGGGCCGGGGCGGCCAGCCTGAGGAGGTGGCGCGCGCAGTGCTGTGGCTGGCCGGCGAAGAAGCATCGTTCATCACCGGGACCTTTCTTGACGTCACCGGCGGCAAGTGAGCCGCCGGCCCACCGGGAAAGTGCCAGGGGGCAGGCGCTGAGGGCGGCTCGTCTCAGGCCGCGATCTTGTGCACCCGCGACAGGAAGGCGCGCGTCGCCGCCTGGGTCGGCGCATCGATGACCTGGGCCGGTGGGCCGGCCTCGACCACCACGCCATCGCGCATGAAGATCACCTTGTCGGCGACCTCCCGGGCGAAGGCGATCTCGTGCGTGACCAGGATCATGGTCATGCCACGCTCGGCCAGTTGCTTGATCACGTTGAGGACTTCCCCGACCAGTTCCGGATCCAGCGCCGAGGTCGCCTCGTCGAACAACATCACCTCCGGGTCCATCGCCAGCGCTCGGGCGATGGCCACGCGCTGCTTCTGCCCGCCGGAGAGCTTCTCGGGATACATCTCGGCCTTCTCCGCCAGGCCGACCTGCGCCAACAGCTTCATGGCCTGCGCGCGTGCATGCGCCCTGGGGCGCCGCAACACGGTCACCGGACCTTCCATGACGTTCTGCACCACCGTCATGTGCGGGAACAGGTTGAAGTGCTGGAACACCATGCCGGTCTGTGCACGAAACTGCGCCATGGCGCGGTCGCTCACCTTTGCCGGTACCGTCTGGTCGAAGTCGAAGCACTCGCTGCCGATCTTGATGACGCCATGGTTGGGTGCGGCCAGCAGGTTCAGGCAACGCAGCAGCGTCGATTTGCCTGAACCGGAAGGCCCGATCAGGGCGACCACTTCACCCCTGGCGATTTCCAGATTGATATCCTTGAGGACTTCCTGCTGACCAAAGGACTTCTTCAGGCCGCGTACCGAAATCATGATGGGTTTGCTCATGGACGCTTTCTCAGGTCTTGATCTGATGCAGTTCCAGGCGCTTGGCCAGTACCGTCGCGGGGAACAGGATGATGAAATAGAGCAGCGCCACCAGCGTGTAGATCTCCAGTGGCCGATAGGTATCATGCGCGATCAGTTGCCCCTGATAGACCAGGTCCGGCACCGCCAGTACCGACAGTAGCGAGGTATTCTTCAACTGCATGATGGATTGGCTGACCAGTGGCGGCGTCATGCGCCGGAACGCCTGCGGCAGCACCAGGCGGCGCATGACCTGCCAGCGGGTCATGCCGATGGCCTGGCCGGCCTCGGTCTGTCCGCTGTCGATGGAAACGATCCCGCCCCGTACGATTTCCGAATAGAACGCGCCGCCGTAGAGCGTCAGTGCCAACGCTGCCGCCATCCAGGGAGACAGTTCGATGCCCATGAGTACCGGCAAGGCGTAGTAGAACCAGATCAGTTGCACCAGCACCGGCGTACAGCGGAACAGCTCCACGTAGCCGCGCAGCACGCTGCACAGGATGCGGTTGGACGAAACCCGGCCCAGTCCCACGATGATGCCCACGGCCATGCCGGTGATGACGACCACGATGGTAAACAGCACCGTGGTGATCACCCCCGAGACGATGATGCTGCGGTACTGCCACAGCATCCCGAAATCCCAGCTGTACATGGGCGGCCTCTCAGAACTTGAGCTGCGGCGGGAAGGCGGTCGCCGGTACCTTGGCCAGGCTTTCCATGTTGGATACGATGATCTCGCGAATGCGGCCGGCCTTGCGTGCCTCTTCCAGCCAGCCATTGACGGCGGTCACGAAGCCCTGATCGGCCTGTTTGCGGATGCCAACGTTGGTGGGCGCGGTTTCGTCCGGCGTGGGGAAGACGATGTGGCCGATGTTGGGCAGCTTCACCAGCAGCGAGGTCGACAGCAAGACCACCAGCACCTGGCAGTCGGCACGACCCGATTGCAGCGCCATGGTGGCCGCCGCTGAAGTCTCGAAGCGCAGGATGGTGGCCTTGGGCAGGATGCGGGTGACCAGCTGGTCGTGGGAAGAACCGACATCGACCGCCACCTTGATCTCCGGCCGGTTGAGTTCTTCCCAGGTCTTGAACTCCAATCCCTTGCGGGCGACCACAGTGTTGATGTTGTTGTACAGCGGGTTGCTGAAATCGACCACCTCGCGACGTTGCGGGGTGGGTGCCATCGCCAGTTGTGCATCGATCTTGTTGGTCTGCACATCCAGGACCGCATTGCCCCAGGTGGTCTCGACCCATTCCACTTCGGCCTTCAGATGCTTGGCCAGGTCGCGCCCGAAGTCGGCACAGAATCCTTTCCATTCCTGTGTTACCAGATCCTTGTTGAAATAGGGGGTGGCGCCGTTGATCGCGCCCAGTCGCAGCTTGCCGGTACGCTTGATGCGTGCCATGGTCGATTCGATGTCTTGAGCGAAGACCTCGGGCAACGTCAGTACTGCGCTGCCGGCCAGTGCCGATTGGATGAAGTGTCTGCGGGATATGCTCATGCGGGTCTCCTGGTGGGATGGGTGGTGGTCGATGGGTACAGTGGTGCGACGTCAAGCCATGCCGATGCCTGCGGTCCGTGTTGCCTGCTGCACGGTGCAGTTCCACGCCGCTGTTGCATGCTTGCCGCCTTTCATTGCGATGAAAAAATCCGGGAAGAATTTCGCTGCACAACGTCAGGACATCTAGCGATTTTCATGCCACCGTCCGCACTGCCGAAAGCATGCCGGACACCTTGTGAATGCCTTTGCCTCGCTGCTTTGTCCTCTCCACGCCAGCGATGCTGCACCGCCATCGGTCGCGCCTGCACCAAAGTGATGGAATCGCAGCGGAAGGGGAGGCTCCATGTCTTCTTCGTTATCGTTGTGGTCGTTGTCGCCGCAGCGTGTTTCGAAAATTTTCTAAATAATTATCTCGCGTCACGGAGGGCCCAGCACGCTGCATTGCAAACATGCGTCCCGGTACATCGCGGCGACAGGTGCATTCAGGGCACATCCAGCGACCACGCGCGGCCATCATGGTGGCGTACCGGTAGAGCGGCCAGCCAGAGGCAGGCGTCGTCCACGCAGCGCACGTTGACGTTGATCTGGGCTGGCGCCGAGCGCGGATGACAATGAGTAGGCGTGCCGCACAGACGGCAGAAGAAATGGGTGGCGCGCAGCGTACCGAAGCGGTATCGGGTCAGCATTGCTGCGCCTTCCACCAGGGTGAAGCGCTGCGCATCGACGCGGTGGTGCAGTGCCGCCTTGCGCAGGCAGTAGGAACAATTGCATTGGACCACCTCCTCGATATGCGAGAGGAAACGGAAACGCACCGCGCCACAGTGACAACTGGCGTGATGCATGCGCAGACCAGGCGGGGCGCCATGCGGCAGGATGGCATCGGAATCAGGCATGGCCACCACCCGGTCCCCGGACTCAGGCGTAGACCTGGCCGAAGCGATTGGCGAGGAAGTCCGGTAGTCCGATCGCCTCCTGGCTGATGAAGCCGCGCTGCGGCAGCTTGCCGTTGCGGAACAGGTCCACGGCCGTGCAGACGCCGGCGGCGGTGGTGCTCTGGATGGCGCTTTCGTAGTGACCTTCTTCGTGGATGGCGAAGATCTTGCGGGTGAACACTTCCTGCACGAACTTGTCGCCACGCATGCCGCTGACGGTAACGAATACCAGTACCACGTCCTGCATGGTGGTGGGTACGGCCTTGCGCAGGATGTTCTTGAGCAGTTCCTGGTCATGCTTGAGACCGAGGTCGCTGAGCAGGAACTTCATGCGCTGCTGGTGACCGGGATAGCGCACCGACTTGTAGTCGAGATTGCGGATGCGTCCGGCCAGGGTCTCGCACAAGGTACCCAGTCCGCCGGACGTGTTGAAGGCCTCGTATTCCACGCCGTCCAGCGAGAAATGCTCGATGTCGGCCAGCGGATCGACCGCGACCTTGGCACCGTCACGCAGGGCTTCGCAGGGATGGCAATACTCGTTGACCAGGCCATCGACACTCCAGGTCAGGTTGTATTTGAGTTCGTTGGTGGGATATTGCGGCAGCGCGCCCACGCGCATCTTGACGTCGTGTACTTCGTCGAAGGAGCCTGCCAGGTGATGTGCGGCAATGCCGATGAAGCCCGGTGCCAGTCCGCATTGCGGCATGAATGCCACTGCTGCGTCGGCGGCCAGTGCCGCGATGGCGCGGGTGGCCTGCACGTCCTCGGTCAGGTCGAAGTAATGCGTGCCGGTATTGCGGGCAGCGCCGGCGACCTTCACTGCCATGTGATAGGGCAGGGCATTGATGACGATGTCGGCCGGACGCAGCAACTGCTCCAGTGCCTGGGCATCGGAAGAATCGACGACGGCCTTTTCGATGTTGAGTGCCGAGACCGCCTTCAGGGCCTGGGCATCGCGGTCGGCGATGGTGACGTTGTAGTCGCCGCTCTCGGAGAGCAGACGTGCAATCGTTTGGCCGATGTGGCCGGAACCCAATAGGACCGTGCGCATGATGAAACTCCTGAATGAAGACACGAAAAGTTAGTCCTCATTCTAGGGAGCTTTGCAGACGGATTAAATTGCCAAATAGTCAGAAAGCAGTGTCAATCGCGGCATTATGTATCGAAATTTCGTCAATATGCTCCATGCGCCTGTCCTGCGGCCGCTCTGCGGGACCGTCAGGAGGTCCTGGGCGCATCGCCGCGATCGATCTTGCGTGCCAGTACCACCGAGGTGGTGGTCTTGATGACGCCATCCATCTCGCCGATCTCATCGAGGATGCGATCCAGCTGTTCCGGAGTGCTCACGCGCAGCCAGGCCACGTAGTCGAACTCGCCGCTGACCGCGCACAGCTGGTGGACTTCGGGCATGCGATTGAAACGCCGCACCACATCCTTCCCCGCCTTGGGCTGCAGTGTGATGCCGACATAGGCCTGCAGGCTCGGGTCAAGCACGTCGCGTCCCAGCTTGACGGTATAGCCGGAGATGATGCCGGCCTTCTCCAGTCGCTCCATGCGGGCGATGATGGTGGTGCGCGCCAGGTCCAACCTGCGGGCCAG
Source organism: Herbaspirillum sp. BH-1 (assembly GCF_002870055.1). Lineage (NCBI taxonomy): Bacteria > Pseudomonadati > Pseudomonadota > Betaproteobacteria > Burkholderiales > Oxalobacteraceae > Herbaspirillum > Herbaspirillum sp. BH-1. Next base: position 93,056 of record NZ_PKOI01000009.1, read on the forward strand.
GTCGGCCACTGGCGCGCGTGCATTCATCTGCAGTTCGGAAATGATCTGGCGGTCGATGTCGTCCAGCTGGTCCAGTCTGATCATGGATAGTGCTCCCTGATGCCTTGCGAAAAGAGAGGAAAAAGGCGCCGACACTGCAAAAAGACGAGGCGACGCGTCATTGCGTCAGTTTAGAACAGTATTTCGACGTTCTCGCCCTTTTTTGTGTCAGCGCGAAACCCTAGACTGCGCTCTGCATGTCGATGACCTGATCGGTTCATCCTTCTCTCCCATCCTTTTGCAGGTGAACCGCACATGAAAGTCGTCATCATCGGAGGTGGCATCATCGGCACCGCCACTGCCTACTGGCTGGCCCTGCAGCGGGCCGAGGTGATCCTCATCGAGCGCGAGCCCGACGTCGCCTGCCAGACCAGCGCCGGCAATGCCGGCGTGATCGCACCCGGTTATGTGACGCCGTGGGCGGCCCCGGGTATGCCGGCCAAGGTCCTGAAGTATCTCTTCAAGGCCACTTCGCCAGTGGTGTTCCGGCCCCGCATGAGCTTGCGCCAATGGCGCTGGATCGGCCAGTGGCTGGGCAACTGCGAGCTGGAGCGCTATCGCCGCAACAAGCTGCGCATGCAGCGCATCGCCTATTACAGCCGCGACTGCCTGCATGAATTCCTGGGACGGCATCCCTTCGACTACGGTCGCAGCCAGGGCTACCTGCAGTTGTTCCGCAGTCGCTTCGACGAGCAGATGGCCGCACCCGCGCTGGCCTTGTTGCAGGAGGCCGGCATTGCTCATCGGCAGCTGACCGCAGCCCAATGCCTGGCCGTCGAGCCCGGTCTGCGCCATGCGCGCGTGCAGGTCCGCTCCGGGCTTTATCTGCCCGATGACGAGGCTGGCGATTGCGCTGCCTTCGCGCGCCAGTTGCGCCGCCTGTGCGAAGAAATGGGCGTGCAGTTCCGCTTCGATACGGTGGTCAGCGACATAGCGGTCGAAGCAGGTCAGGTACGCGGGCTGCAACTGCACACTGGCGGCTTGCGCGAGCAGATCGACTGCGCGGCGCTGGTGGTGGCCGCCGGCGTGGACAGTCATGCGCTGCTGGCTCCGTTGGGTATCCGGGTGCCGCTGTATCCGGTCAAGGGCTATTCCGCCACCATCCCCATTCTCGATACCGAGGCCGCGCCGCGCGCGGCAGTCATGGACGAATCGTTCAAGACCGCCATGACCCGCATGGATGGCGTGGTGCGCGTGGCCGGTACCGCCGAACTGGGCGACGAGGGCCTGCAGCTGCGCCAGGCTTGCCTGCGTACGCTGCGCCAGGTGATGCAGGACTGGTTTCCCCGCGCAGGCGAGCTTGGTGCGGCGCGCTTCTGGGTCGGACGCCGCCCGATGACCCCGGATGGCCCACCCTTGCTGGGGCCTACGCCGATAGGCCGACTGTTCCTGAATCTGGGCCATGGCTCGACCGGCTGGGCGATGTCGCTCGGTTCCGGCCGGGTGGTGGCCGATCTGGTGACCGGCCGTACGCCGGCCATCGACATCGATGGCCTGACCCTGGCCCGCTATCGGTGAGCAGCACGGCCAAGGTCTCAATCGAACCCAACCGAACCCAACTGAAACGGAGAAAAAATGACTGGTGCAGACGTGCTCGTGCAACTGCTGGAAGACTATGGCGTGGAGCTCATCTTCGGCGTTCCCGGCGATACCAATGTGGCCTTCTACAAGGCCCTGAGCCGCTCCGGCAAGCTGCGCCACGTGATGGCGCGCGACGAACGCTCCGCCCTCTATATGGCCGACGCCTATGCCCGCTTCAGCGGCAAGCCGGGCGTGGCCGAATGTCCCAGCGGCGCTGGCGCGATGTACTCGTTGCCGGGCATGGCCGAGGCCAACAGTTCTTCCATCCCCCTGATCCTGCTGACCAGCGATATTCCGCTCAAGGGCGAGGGGCGCGGCATGATTACCGAACTGGACAACGCCAAGCTGTTCGAGCCGGTTTCCAAGCTCTCCTTCCAGGTCAAGACCACGGCCAAGATTCCGGAGGCGGTGCGACGCGCCTTCCGTACCGCCACCTCGGGCCGCCCGGGGACGGTGCACATGACCTTTCCGGAAGATATCCTGGCGCAGGATTCCGACAGTACCCCGGAAGAGATCTACGCCGAACCGGAGTGCCGCCATTTCCCTGCCTTCCCGGTGCGCCCCGATGCGGCCCTGGTGCGACAACTGGCCGGCCTGCTCAATGCGGCCCGGCGCCCGGTGCTGGTGGCCGGTGGCGGCGTGATGCACTCCAATGCCGGCGCGCAGTTGTTGGCGCTGGCCGAGAAGGCCAATGCCATCGTGGTGACCACCATCACCGGACAGGGCGCCGTCCCCGACGAGCACCCGCTGGCACTGGGTGTGATCGGCGACAACGGTTTCCATCCGCATGCGGCACGGGCGGTCGAGGAAAGTGACCTGCTGGTCTACCTGGGCTGCAAGATGGGATCGGTGGTCACCATCGGCTGGACCTTCCCCAGCAGCAAGCAGCCGCGCCAGCGTGTACAGGTCGACATCGATCCCGCCGTGCTGGGCAATACCGGCCGTAACGATCTCAATATCGCCGGTGATGTCCGTTCGGTACTGGAGGACCTGGCGCCGCTGGTGCTGGATCATGAACCACGTGCCTGGAACGGCGAACTCAACCGCGTACGCAGCCGCTTCTGGGAACAGGCACAGGCTGACCTCTGCAGCGACGCCCTGCCGCTGAAGCCACAGCGCGTGGTGCAGGAGCTGAACCGGCGCCTGCCGCCGCGTGCCGTGATGGTATCGGACGCCGGTACCCCGACGCCGCACATGACCCGCTATCTGCGCCTGCCGGGCGACGGTTCGCGGCTGGTGATCCCGCGTGCCTTCGGCGGCCTGGGCTATGCGATTCCTGCTGTGGTCGGTGCCTGGCTGGCGCGCCCCGATGTGCGACCTATCGGTCTGTTTGGCGATGGCTCCTTCTCGATGTCTTGCGGCGAACTGGAAACCCTGGCCCGTCTGAAGGTGCCCGCCATCCTGCTGCATTTCAACAATGGCTGCTTCGGCTGGATCAAGGCGCTGCAGAAACTGCACAACGATGCGCAGTATCTGTCGGTCGATTTCACCCGGCTGGACGTGGCACGCATCGCCGAGGGTTTCGGCCTGAAGGGATTGCGTGCCGGCTCGGGTGCCGAACTGGTGAGCGCGCTGGAAGAGGCCTTTGCCAGCGAGGGGCCGGTCCTCATCGACATTGTCTGCGAATCGATCGTCGATGAATGCCCGCCGGTCTATTCCTGGATCAAGGCCATGGGCCAGGACCCGCTGGCCGTCGGCTGAGCCGGCGCGGGATTGGTTAGAATGCCGGCACCCACTCACTTTTCCAGAGGCTCCGCATGCTCGGCATCGTCATGCTCGATACCGTCTTTCCGCGTCCGCTTGGCGATATCGGCAACCCGGCCACCTTTCCCTTTCCCACGCGGCTGCACAAGGTCAGCCGGGCCTCACCGCAGAAGGTGATCTTCGAGCGTGCCAGCGGCATGGTGGACGATTTCGTCCAGGCCGCCCGCGACCTGGAATCGCAAGGTTGCAAGGCCATCGTCACCAGCTGCGGCTTCCTGGCGCTGCACCAGCAGATCATCGCCGCTGCGGTGCAGGTTCCCTTCGCCAGCTCCAGCCTGTGCTGGCTGCCCACGCTGTACCTGGCATTCGGAGGCGCGCGTCATGTCGGCATCCTCACCGCCTCCAGTGCCAACCTGGGGCCGGCGCATCTGGCTGCGCTCGGCGGCAGCATGGATTCTCCGATTGCCGGCATGCCGGTTGATTCCGAATTCGCGCGCGTGATCGTGGGTAACCAGCCCCAGGGTGACATGCAACGCATCCACGCCGAGATGCTGGCGTTGGCCGATGATCTGGTGGCCACGCAGCCGCAGGTACGCGCCATCCTGCTGGAGTGCACCAACATGCCGCCGGTTGCGCAGGCCATTGCGCAGCGCACCGGCCGGCCGGTGTTCGACCTGGTGGGACTGGCCAGGCAGTTGATGGCCTAGACCGTCCATGCCGGCGATGGCAACCCGTGCCAAGTCCGCTCATCGAGCGGCGGCGCGGCCACTGTCATCATGCGGACACAGCGTGCCATTACCCTGCGCAACTTGCCGCCTGGTGCTCCTGCACACGCGGCGTCCCTGCCGAGGATGGTTTGATGCGAATGCCCACTTGCCCTCTCTTGATACCGATCTGGCTGCTGCTGTGCAGCCAGTCCGCCATCGCAGCCGCCGATCCCCACAAGCTGTGGGAAATCACCAGCCAGCAATGTGTGCCATCCATGCAGGAGCGGGGGCAGCCGCAGCCCTGCGCCATGGTGGACCTGCAACGCGGCTTCGTGATCCTGAAGGATCTGGTGGGTCCGGCCCAGTACCTGCTGATGCCGACCCGGCGCCTGACCGGTATCGAAAGTCCGGAACTGTTAAGGGAGGATGCGCCCCGCTACTGGGCCTATGCCTGGGAACAGCGCTGGCGCGTGGCGCAGAAGCTGGGGCGCCCGCTGGAAGATGAGCAATTGGGTGTGGAAATCAACTCCGCCGCCGCGCGTTCGCAATTGCACCTGCATCTGCACATGGACTGCATGCGACGCGACGTTGCCGCCAGCCTGGCCAGGCATCGTGACGATCCGTTGAAGCAGTGGCTACCCTGGCATTTCGAGGGCCATCGTTATTGGGTCATGCGCCTGCCTGCCGATGCCCTGCAGCAGGATGATCCCTTCCGGCTGGCCGCCGCCCGCAGCACCTATGCAGCCGCCAACATGGCCTCGCAGTCCTTGCTGCTGACCGGCGCGCGCCTGGCCGACGGCAGTGCCGGCTTCTTCCTGGTCAACATGCCGGCCAACTTCGACCTGCAGGAGCCGGGCAGCGCCGAAGTCCTGATGGACCACGACTGCCGCTGGTAGCGGCGCAGATCACTCCCCCAGCCCTCAGTTCCTCAGTTCCTCAGTCGGACAGCTCCTGTACCAGCGTATCGAACACCAGGCGCAGCCGTGGCGGCACCGGGCCGCGCTGCGGGCGGTACAGATAGGTATCCCAGGGTTCCGGTTCATGTTCCCCCAGCACCGGCACCAGGCGTCCGGCGGCGATGTCGTCATCGCACAGGAAGCCGGCAATCTGACCGATGGCCATGCCATCCCTGACCAGCAGGTATTCCGCTTCCGAGTCATCGCAGACGAAGCGCGCATGGTCGGCGTTCATCTGGCGATCCCCGGCAAACATCCATGGCCATAGCCGGCCGGTGTCGCGATCGAGAATGCCGGTACAGGGCAGGGCGGGCAGGTCTTCCAGCCTGGCGGGTGTACCGTGGCGGCGCAGGAAGCGCGGGGTGGCCACGACATGAAAGCGGGTCTTGCCCAGCCGGCGCACCACGAAGCGGTTGTCGCGCAACGCCCCCACGCGTATGCCGATGTCGATCTTTTCGCCGACCACGTCGGCGCGCTGGTCGGTCAGCCGCAGGTCGAAGCGCAGGCCGGGATGGGCGTTGGCCAGCCTTTCCACGATGGGCAACAGGCGACTGCGCCCCAGTGCCGAGGGCGCGGCCAGTCGCACCACGCCGCTCATGTCGTCCGGCGGGCTGGCGGGATCCGGGGCGAACAGGCCATCAAGCTGCTGCAGGCTGCTGCGGGCGCGTTCGGCCAGTTGTTCGCCGAAGCTGGTGATGCGCACCTGGCGGGTGTTGCGGTGGAACAGCATCTCGCCTTGCAGCCGCTCCAGCTCCTGGATCGCGCGGGTGACCGCCTGCGGCGAAATGCCGAGATGGATGGCGGCATCCTTGAAGCTGCCGGCGTCGGCGGCTGCGCAGAAGATACGCAGCATCTCCAGTCGGTTGAGCATGATGATTCCTTAAATTGGAATTCTGTAATCTTATCATTTCCATTGTTTGGCATAGTCGCCGTGACCATAATCCTTCCATCGATATGCAGCAACCACAGCATCCGCAGCACCGACAGCATCAGCAACACACATTGGCAGGCATTCACACTATCCATGGAAAGGGATTCATCATGAGCAACAACATCAAGAACAAGGTCCTCGTCATCACCGGCGCCAGCAGTGGATTGGGCGAAACCACGGCGCGCCATCTGGCCTCCCTGGGCGCACGGCTGGTGCTGGGTGCGCGTCGCACCGAGCGCCTGCAGAAATTGGTGGCCGATATCACCGCCGCTGGTGGCGAGGCCATTGCGGTGACCACCGACGTCGCCCGCCGCGCCGATGTGGAAGCGCTGGTGGCGCAGGGCGTGCAGCACTTCGGCCGCATCGATGTGCTGGTCAACAATGCCGGCATCATGCCGCTGGCACCGATGGCCAAGCTCAAGGTCGAGGAATGGGACCGCATGATCGACGTCAACATCAAGGGTGTGCTCTACGGCGTGGCCGCTGCACTGCCGCGTTTCTCCGCCCAGGGCTCGGGTCACATCATCAATGTGGCCTCGGTGGCCGGGATCAAGGTCTTCGCCGGTATGGGAACCGTGTATAGCGCCACCAAATTTGCCGTGCGTGCACTTTCCGAGGGCCTGCGTACCGAAGCACCGGAGGGCGTGCGCACCACCATCATTTCCCCGGGGGCGGTGGATTCCGAACTGAAGACGCATAGCAGCGACCAGGAAACCTCGGCCGCCGTGCAGGCCTGGTACGAAGCCAACCAGATTCCCGCCGATTCGGTGGCCCGTGCCATCGCCTATGCCATCGAGCAGCCGGAGAATGTGGACATCAGTGAAGTGGTGCTGCGTCCGGTGGCCCAGGAATTCTAAGTTTTCCACAGGCCTCAGGCGATCCGCTGCCATAGAAGGCGCCGGGACGGCAGACATGCCGCCCGGCGCTTTTTGTCGTTCTGACATTGTCGCCACGGCAAGGAAATGCGCACGGCATGTTGCTTGCTTCAAACGCTGCCGGACATCCGTGCAGACAAGCACGGTGCTTTTCTATATGATTGCCGGCCGAAAAAACAAGGAGTGATCGATGGCGATGGCGAACGCGTGCGGTGTGGATTTCGGCACCTCCAATTCCACCGTCGGCTGGCTGCGCCCGGATGCCGGGGATTCCCTGCTGCTGCCGCTGGAAGAAGGCCGTGCGACGCTGCCATCGGTCGTGTTCTTCAACGCCGACGAGAACAGCTTCAGCTATGGTCGCGCCGGACTGGGTGAATACCTGGCCGGCTATGAAGGCCGCCTGATGCGCTCGCTCAAGAGCCTGCTGGGCTCCGGTGCCATCGACGGCCAGACCGAGGTCGGCGGTCGGGCGCTGCCGTATCGCGGCCTGCTGTCGCAGTTCATCGGTGAATTGAAGCAGCGCGCCCAGCGTGCCGCCGGCGCCTCGTTCTCCAGCGTGGTGCTGGGGCGTCCGGTGCATTTCGTGGACGACGATGCGGCTGCCGACCAGCTGGCGCAGGATACGCTGGAAGAGATCGCGCGTGACGTCGGTTTCAAGGACATCGCCTTCCAGTTCGAACCGATTGCCGCCGCCTTCGACTACGAGTCGCGCATCGACCGGGAAGAGCTGGTCCTGATCGTCGACATCGGCGGCGGTACTTCCGACTTTTCGCTGGTGCGCCTGTCGCCGCAGCGGGCGCAGCGCAGCGAGCGCCGTGACGACATCCTGGCCAATGGCGGCGTGCACATCGGCGGCACCGACTTCGACAAGTATTTCAGCCTGGCCTGCGTCATGCCGCTGCTGGGCCTGGGCGGCCGCCTGCAGGGCAATGCCGAGATCCCCTCCAGCTATTACTTCAACCTGGCCACCTGGCACACCATCAACCAGCTCTACACCCGCAAGGCCTGGCAGCAATTGCAGGACGTGGGGCGCGAGGTGGCCGACCGCGAGCGCTTCTCCCGCCTGCTCGATGTGGTGGAGCAGCGCTGCGGCCACTGGCTGGCCCTGCAGGTGGAAGCCGGCAAGATCGCACTGTCCTCGGCGGAGCAGACCGTGCTGGACCTGGAGCGCCTGCGCAATCCAGAGCAGCTGCAATTGCAGCGCAGCGATTTCGATGCCGCCGTCGATCACCTGGTGCAGACGGTCGAGCAGACCGTGCTGGCGCTCTTGAAGCAGGCCGGCCTGCGTGCCGACGATATCGACAGCGTGTTCTTCACCGGTGGCTCCAGCGGCGTGCGCCTGCTGCGCGAACGCATCGCGGCACTGGCGCCCAAGGCGCGCCATGTGGAAGGTGACCTGTTCGGCAGCATCGGCAGTGGCCTGGCCATCGACGCGGCGCGCAAGTTTGGTTGAACTGCGGCCTTTCGTGTCGCGATAGCTGCTATACAATGCGGCGATCCTGATAGCACCGCAGCGGGCCCGGCCCGCGCCACCATGAGACCTTCTTCCGAATCCTTCGTGCGCCGGGTGCGCAGCAAGCTGGACGAGTTGTCGAGCACCGAGCGCCTGCTGGCGGACTTCCTGCTGGAATTCCCGGGTGAACTGGCCAGCTACGCCGGCAACGAGCTGGCGCAGCTGGCCGGCGTGTCGCCCTCCACGGTGAGCCGGTTCATCCGTCGTATCGGCTATGACAGCTACGAAGAGGCCCGCCGTCACGTGCGCGAGGAGCAGGAAGTCGGCTCGCCCCTGTTCCACGGCAGCAGTGCCGGTGCGGCACGCCAGGTGCGCTCGGTGACGGCGCACTTCCAGCAGTCGCAGGCCAATCTGGCAGCCACCTTCGAGCGCCTGTCCGACGCCACCATGGCCGAGATCGCCCGCGCCATCGTCGGCGCCCCGCAGGTGCTGATCTTCGGCAGCCGCAGCAGCCAGGCCTTTGCGCTGTACCTGCGCTGGCAGATCATCCAGGTGCTGCCGCGGGTGACGGTCATCCCCGGTCCCGGCGAGACCTTGGCCGAATACACCGCCGGCCTGTCCGAGCGCGATTGCGTCATCGTCTTCGGTACCCGTCGCCAGACCAGCCAGATGGACCGCCTGCTGCAGGCGGCCGTGCGCGCCGCTGCCCCTATCCTCTACATCAGCGACCATGCCTCGCCGGATTGCACCCAGGCCCGTTGGTCGCTGCAGGCCCAGTGTCGCGGTCCCGGCCCGCTGGACAACCATGTCGGCGTGATGGCCCTGTGCGACCTGCTGGCCACCCTGGTCATCGACGCCAGCGGTGCCGCCGGGCGCAAGCGGCTGGCGGCGGTGGAGCAGGAGCATGAGGAGCTGGGGGATTTCGAGTAATCCCCGGCTTGCCGGTTTGAAATAGTGATTTCAGGGAATCCACCGGCTTGACTCCCTGTTTTCATGCAGGTGGCGCACTGGTCCGGTGCGCGGTGACTGTCGCGCCGCCTGTCGCTGCCCCGGTGGGGCGCACCCGATGCCACCCCTGAAAGGGCCCCGCCAACGGGCGACCTGGCTTCGTCTCTCTTCCGACATCCCCACTCCCGGCGGCTTTGCCGGCTACGCCGATGTTCCTGAAAGCTGGATTTCATACATTCAGCATTGCTGGCATGCAGATTGCTAATAGCCTGGCGTGAATGAAATTTGAATTTCATAAAATACTATTTATTGAAATCAAACTTCCATTTGCGGGCATGCTGGACTACAGTATCCGAACGGTGACATGCAGTAGCCGTGGTTCCACAGCCTTGATTCGACCGCAGACCGAGCAGCATTCATTTGCCATCCCTACGCACGAGGAGCAGACCATGGCTGGACCCACACTTTCGTCGCCGGACATCCCGAATTCGCCGCGCGTAGCCGAGCTGGACGGCGCGCTGGACAAGATCGGCGTGACCCGTTCGCACCACACCATCATCTTCCTGATCCTGATTGGTTGCCTGTTCGACAGTTTCGAACAGAACGCCATCGGCCTGGTCGGTCCCCTGCTCAAGCAGCAGTGGGGGCTGTCCGCCACCGATATCGGCCTGCTCAATACCGTCACCTTCGCCAGCGCGGCCATCGGTCGCATCGTCTCCGGGCTGGTGGCGGACCGCTATGGCCGTCGTGTCATGCTGAGCCTGGATCTGCTGCTGTTCACGCTGGGTGCGGGCATCTGTGCGCTGGCACCGGACCTCACCGTCATGGCCATCGGCCGCGCCATCGTCGGCTTCGGCCTGGGTGGCGAGATCGCCATTGCGGTCACCATGCTGGCCGAGTTCTGCTCCAGCAAGTTCCGTGGTACGGCGGTGGGGCTGGTCAACGTCGGTGCCGGCGGCATGGGCAACTTCCTGGCGCCGGCCTTCGGCTTGCTGGTCTTCACCCTGTTCCCGGGCGAGAACAGCTGGCGCTGGCTGTTCTTCTGCCTGATGCTGCCGGCCCTGCTGGGTGCCTTCTACCGTCGTTACATCCCGGAGACCCCGCGCTTCCTGCTGTCGCGCCATAAGATCGCCGAGGCCAATCAGGTGCTGGCGCGCCTGGCCAGCGGCAAACTGTCCGGCCCGGCGCCGCAGGGCCAGGCCTGGATCAGCGATGATGGCAAGCGCGAGCAGGCGGCACCGGTGAAGGTACGCTCGATGGAAATCTTCCAGGGGGCGCTGGCCCGCCGCACGCTGCCACTGTGCATTGCCATCTGGATGACCTATGGCGCGCAGATCTCGGTGTTGACGCTCATGCCGACCATCCTGGTAAGCCTGGGTTACACCATGTCCAAGAGCCTGTTGTTTACCATGGTGATGCAGAGCGGCAGCCTGCTGGGCGCGATTGCGGCCTCGGCCTTCGGCTTCCACCTGCCGCGCAAGCGCGTGCTGACGGCGGGGGCCATCGGCGCCTGCCTGGCGGCGCTGACCATCGGCTTCCTGGCCAAGAACATCGTGCTGATCCTGGCGGCCGGTGCGGTATTCCAGTTCTTCGTGCTGTTGCTCAACACCACCATCTGGATCTTTGCGCCGGAACTCTATCCCACCCGGGTGCGCGCCTTCGGTACCGCCTTCATCCTGGCCACCGGCACCGCTGCCGGCGCCTTCATGCCGCTGGTGGCCGGACGCCTGTTCGACGCCTTCGGCCTGGCCGGCGTGTTCGGCATGATCGCGGCCATGTATGGCATCTTCACGCTGGCCGTGCGCACCGTTCCCGAAACCTATGGCAAGTCGCCCGATGCGCCGCTGCAGGACGACGCCCCCGAAGCGCCGGTGCAGGCGGTGGCGGCGCGTAGCTGATGCATTTTCCGTCGAGACTGGCATGCCGCATATCCTGCTGATCAACCCCAACGCTTCCCGTGCCACCACCGACATGATGGTGGCCATCGCCCGCGCCGAGCTGCCGGCCGCTTATGGCATCAGTGGCGTCAGTGCCGGGCAAGGGCCGGGGATGATCGTCAATGCCGACGAGCTGGCGGCGGCTGCGCCAGAGGTGGAACGCAACTGGCGCGAGGCCGGTCGGCATAGCGTGGGCGCGATCATCAGCGCCTTCGGTGATCCGGGTATCGAACGCCTGCGCGCGTTGGATGGACGCCCGGTGGCAGGCCTGTGCGAAGCTTCGATGCTGGAGGCCGCCCAGGGCGGTCGCCGTTTCGGCATCGCCACCGTCACGCCGGAACTGGCCGGGGTGATCGGCGAGAAGGCGGTGCAGGCCGGGGTAGGCAGACTCTATACCGGTATCCGCCTGACGGCGGGCGATCCGCGTGTGCTGGCGACCGATCCGCAGGCACTGGAAGAGGCCCTGGCCCAGGCCGTGCGCGAATGCGTGGAGATCGATGGCGCGCAGGCGGTGGTGATCGGCGGCGGCCCGCTGGGCCAGGCGGCCATTGCCCTGGCACGGCGATTCACGGTGCCGGTGATCGCACCGATCCCGGCGGCGGTGCGTCATCTGCTGAAGTCCTTGCAGGCGCTGGAGGCGGCAGCCTGAAGATTGCCTGCAGGCCCTTGAGCGCAGCAGCGCTCACAGCATCGCCAGCGGTACCTTGCGGCGGGGCGGTGGAAAGGCGGCATCCAGTTCCTTGAGGTCGGTCTCGTCCAGGGCCAGCGCCAGGCAGGCGCGGTTGGCCTCGACGTGGGCGACGTCGGCCGCCTTGGGAATGGCGATCGCGCCCGGTTGTCGCACTACCCAGGCCAGCGCCACCTGTGCCGGTGTCGCGCCGTGACGTTGCGCTACGGCGTGCAAGGCCGGGTTCTTCAGGATGCGGCCCTGTTCGATGGGCGAATAGGCCATGACGGCCATCCCGCTTTCCTGCGCCTGCGGCAGCAGGTCGTATTCGATGCCGCGGCGGGACAGGTTGTAGAGCACCTGGTTGCACAGGGTGTGCTCGCCCTCCGGTTGCTCCAGCAATTCCGCGATGTCGTCGGTATCCAGGTTGCTCACCCCCCAGCCACCGATCTTGCCTTGCGCCACCAGGGCCTGCATGCCTTCGACGGTCGCGGCCAGTGGGTGGGAGCCGCGCCAGTGCAGCAGGTAGAGATCGATATGCCCGGTGCCCAGGCGCTTGAGGCTGGCTTCGCAGGCGGCGATGGTGCCGCGTTTGCTGGCGTTGTGCGGCAAGACCTTGCTGACCAGATAGACCTGCTCGCGACGGCCGGCGATGGCCTGCGCCACGATGCGCTCGGCATTGCCGTCGGCGTACATCTCGGCGGTATCGATCAGGGTCAGGCCCAGGTCGATGCCGGCCTGCAGGGCGCGTACCTCGGTGGCGGCAGTGGCGCGGGATTCGCCCATGTTCCAGGTACCTTGTCCGAGAACGGGGACCTGCGCGCCATTGCGCAGCGTGATCAGCGGGATGGGCTTCATCTGTGGCTCCAGGAAGAAGAGTGGAAAGAGTGGAGGGGAAAACATTAGAACCCATTTTCGCCATCGGTTCATCGCGCTGCGCCAATGGTGCTCATCCATGCCTGGCCGATCGCCGGTGATGCTGCCAGGCAATATGGCCGCAGCGCGCCGATTGTGGCGGCGTCCAACTACTGGCATGATCGCAGCCAATCAAAAAGGGAATCCGGGGGAAAGTCCATGCTGCGTCGTTTGCGTACCGCCTTTGGCAAATACTGGGCGCGTTGGTTGCTGGCGCTGGTACTGACCGGCGTGGCGGGTGCACAGGTCATGGGCATGCTGCCCAACCGCCTGGTGGAGCGACTGGACCTGTTCTTCTACGACCTGCGCATGCGGGTGGCCAAGCCCGATCTGGACCCGCGCATCGTCATCATCGACATCGACGAGAAGAGCATCGGCGAACTCGGCCGCTGGCCCTGGAGCCGCGACGTGGTGGCGCAACTGGTGCGCCAGATGACGCAGACCTACCAGGCGCAATCGGTGGGCTTCGACGTGGTGTTCGCCGAGCCCGATACCAGCTCCGGTTATGGTCGCCTGGAACAGCTGGCGCAGGGACCGCTGAAGGATGTGCCGCAACTGGCGCGACAGCTGCAGGTGCTCAAACCGGAGATGGACTACGATGCACGCCTGGCCGAGGCCCTGCAGGGACAACCGGTGGTGATGGGCTACAACCTCTCCAATGAGTCGGGTGCCATCGCCAAGGGGCAGTTGCCACCGCCGGCCTTCAGCGTGGCCGACCTGGGCGGTCGTGCACTGGATGTGACCCACTGGCAGGCCTACGGCGCCAACCTGCCGCAGTTGCAGGCAGCGGCCCGCGCGGGCGGCTTCTTCAATCCCATCCCGGATGACGACGGCCTGATCCGCGCCGTGCCGCTCATTGCGCAGGTGGGTGATCATTTCTACGAATCGCTGGCACTGGCGACCTCGCGCGTGGCGCTGGGTGGCAGGCGCATCAAGCCGGTCTTCCTGCAGCGCCAGGATGTGCTGTTCGAGGGGCAGTTGCGCGACTACGGCGCACTGGCCGGCATTGCCGTGGAAGCCAGGCCGCAGCCCCTGTTCATCCCGGTGGAGCGGCACCTGACCACGCTGGTCACCTATCGCGGCGCGGGCGGCCCAAAGGGAGGCGCCTTCCGCTACGTGCCGGCGGTGGACGTGATCCGCGGCACCTATCCGCATGACCAGCTGGATGGCCGCATCATGCTGGTCGGCACCACCGTGCCGGGCTTGAACGACCTGCGGGCCACGCCGGTCAACCCGGTCTACCCGGGGGTGGAAATCCATGCCAACCTGATCGCCTCCATCATCGATGATGATTTCAAGGCCCGGCCCGATTTCGCGCAGGGTTACGATACCCTGCAGGTGCTGCTGGTGGGCTTGCTGCTGGGTCTGCTGTTGCCGATGCTGGGTCCGCTGGCATCGATGCTGCTCACCGTGGGGGCAGCGGCTGCCCTGGGCGGGCTCAACTTCTGGCTCTACGACAGTGCCGGCATGGTGCTGCCACTGGCCACCGCGCTGCTGCTGGTGGCCATGCTGTTTATCTCCAACCTGGCCTGGGGCTACCTGTTCGAGTATCGCAACCGCAAGGCCATCGTCAACCTGTTCGGTGAATATGTGGCGCCGGAACTGGTGGCCGAAATGGCCGCCAATCCGGAAAGCTACAACATGGAGGGCGAGATCCGCGAGCTGACCGTGATGTTTTCCGACGTGCGCGGTTTCACCACCATCTCCGAGAGCCTGCAGCCCAATGAGCTGCGCGAATACATCAACGTCTACCTCACGGCGATGTCGGAAGACATCCGCGGCAATCGCGGCACCCTGGACAAGTACATCGGCGACGCCGTCATGGCCTTCTGGGGCGCGCCGCTGGAACTGCCCGACCACGCCGCCCGGGCGGTCGCCACGGCGCTGAAGATGCAGCAGACCACGCTGCTGCTCAACGAGGAATTCATCCGTCGCAACTGGCCGCCGCTGAAGATCGGTATCGGCCTCAACAGCGGGCAGATGCGCGTGGGCGACATGGGCTCGAAAATCCGCAAGGCGTATACGGTCATGGGGGACGCGGTGAACCTGTCCTCACGGCTGGAATCGATCACCAAGGTCTATGGCGTGGGCGTGCTGGTGGGCCAGGCCACGCGCCTGGCGGCGCCGCAGTTCGCCTACCGCGAGCTGGACCGGGTGCGGGTCAAGGGCAAGAACGAGCCGGTCCCCATCTATGAACCGCTGGCACCGGAAAACGAACTCGACGCCGTCCTGCGCGCCGAGGTCGAACACTGGCATGCGGCACTGGCGCTGGTGCGCGCCCAACGCTGGGACGAGGCCGAGGCCGCCTTGCTGGCCCTGCAGCAGGAGCAGCCGCGTGGTCTGTACACGCTCTACCTGGAGCGCATCGCCCACTATCGTGTCACGCCGCCGGCAGCGGACTGGGATGGCGTGACCACCTTCGAGACCAAATAGACGCGCCTGAAGGACGACGACATCCGGGGCGACCCTCGCATCCTGGCGGTCGTTGTCGGGTGGGGTGCGAACCGGATTTGAAGGTGCAATGGACAGTTGCTCTCACCCCCTGAGGCGGCTTGAAATTCTTTACATCTGGCCGAAGAAATTCATTTCCGCACGGAAATTAGTGTCGACTAAAAGTGGCGCAAACGCCCACTGGAGGCGGTTAAACGACGATTATTGTCGACTCGGTCAGGACTAGTCAGTATACTTTACAAGCATCAATAAGCGGTGCCGCCTGGAAAGGCGGCAGCGTATCCGGCAGCGATCCATCCCTCCCTCAAGAAGGGGAACATCGGTGTCCGGGTGATTCTGCTTCAGGGGTTCCTTCTCGTATTCGTATTTCGCTGTGGGGCGTCATCGCCGTGGACAGGGCATCGTCGTGTCGTCCACGGGCGCGTGCCTGCGCGCCTGCACCATTGATCGGGGTGATCAGTGGTGTAAGGACATGGCGGGAGGGAGCAGGGGGTGCGTCGCGCGGGCGATGCACATCGCAAACAAGAAAACAGGGAGAGCCTTGCCGCAGGCATGGCTGTTGAGACGATGAAACGATGCTTGCCGCATTATGTAATGGGGATGGCGCTGCTGGGCGCAGCCGCGGGTGCCATGGCGCAAACGGCCACGCCCGCGCCGGGTGTGGCGATGTCGGCGCCCAGGGATGAGCGCTTCGATATCCGCCGCTATGACGTGCAAGGCAACAGCCTCTTGTCGCAGTCCCGCATCGATGCCGTCGTGACGCCTTTCACCGGCCCGGGCCGGGTCTACGGCGATATCCAGCAGGCCCTGGAGGCACTGGAAAACGCCTACCGCAGTGCCGGTTACAGCGCCGTCCAGGTCAGCGTACCGGAACAGGAACTGACCGGTGGCGTGGTACGCCTGCAGGTGGTCGAGGCGGTCATCGGCAAGGTGGTGGTGAGTGACAACCGTTACTTCAGCGAACAGAACATCCGCGCCAGCATTCCCGACCTGCGCGAGGGCAGCGCCCCCAACCTGCGCCGCATTTCGGAATCGGTGCAACTGGCCAACGACAATCCGGGCAAGCAGATCAACGTCAACCTGACGGCTTCCGAGACCAGCAACCAGATCGATGCCGCCGTCGGCGTCAAGGATGAAAACCCGCTGCGCCTGTTGCTCAACGTCGATAACACCGGCAGCGGCGATACCGGCCGCTGGCGTACCGGCGTCGCCCTGCAGCACGCCAACCTGTTCAATCGCGATCATGTGGCCACGGTGGCCTACACCACCTCGCCGGACTCGCCCTCGGGCGCCAAGGTGGACCTGTATTCGCTGGGTTACCGGGTGCCGCTGTACGCGCTGGGTGACAGCCTGGATTTCATCTACGGTAAATCCAATGTCAGCTCGGGTCAGACGCTGGCGCTCAATTCCACCCTCAACATCACCGGCCGTGGCGAAGTCTATGCACTGCGCTGGAACCACTTCTTCGCCCGCAGCGGGGAGTGGAGCAGCAAGCTGGTCTTCGGGGCGGACTACAAGAAGGTCGAGTCGTCCTGCGCCATCGCCGGCGGCCTGCTCAATGGCGCCAACATCAACACCTGCGTGCCTTATTCCACGCTGCCGCTGTCGGTCAGCTACAGCGCGCAGCGCCAGAGCGTGGGCCAGATCATCGACTACAACCTGGGCATCGCCCGCAACCTGGCCACCGGCCAGGCGCGGCGCAACGATAGCCTGAATGTGACGGACCGCTATTCGCTCTTCACCGGCTCGCGCCGGTCGATGGACAATTTCATCGCCATCCGTGGCGGCGCGTCCTGGTTCAAGGGCTTCGAGAACGACTGGCAGGTGCGCCTGGCCAGCGCCCTGCAAATCTCACCGCACGCCCTGCCGCCAGTGGAACAGTTCGGCATGGCGGGCGCCAATACCGTGCGCGGCTTTACCGAACGTGCGGTGGCCGCCGACAGTGGCGTGATCCTCAACAGCGAAGTCTATACGCCCGACCTGCTGGCCAAGCAGGAGGTGCGCGGCAACATGCGCCTGCTGGCCTTCTTCGATGCCGGCCGGGGCGCCAACAACAACGTGACCTCCGCTTCCACGCTGCCTTCCACGGTGACGCTGGCCAGCTTCGGTGCCGGCGTACGCTACACCCTGGGCCGTGATTTCAGCCTGCGCCTGGACGTGGCGCGCGTACTGCTCAATGGCAATTCGGTGACCGAACAACGCGGCGATCTCAACGCCCATCTGAGCGCAATCCTGGGGTTCTGACATGACTTCGACATCCACCTCCGCTTCTGCTTCCACGCAACGCCCGGTCCGGCCGGCCATCGAATTGCTGCCGCCGTCGATCACGGTGCGGGTGGGCAGGCGCAAGCTGACGCTGTCCTGGCGTCCCAGCAAGCCGCTGCCGCAATTGCTGTCGCGCCTGCTGCGTCGCTCCTGGCAGCGTCTGCTGGCGCCGGGGCTGCGCATCTCGCTGGTGGCGGCCGCCGTCTGCGGCGCGTGGCAGGCACCGGTACTGGCGGCGGCACCCGCGCCGGGGACCTTGCCCAATGGCTGGAGCGTGGTCAATGGCAATGTCACCTTTACCCAGAACGGCAACACGCTCAACATCAACCAGCTCTCGCCGCAGGCCATCGCCAAGTTCGCCTCTTTCAGCATCGGCGCCGATGCGGCGGTCAACGTGAACCAGCCCAATGCCGCGGCAGCGCTGCTGGCCAAGGTGACGGGCGCGGATATCTCGCAGATCTACGGCAAGCTGTCCGCCACCGGCACCGTGGTGTTATACAACCCCAACGGCGTGGTGATCGGCCCCAGCGGTACCATCGATGCGGCGCGTTTCATCGCCACCTCGCTGGCCATCAGCGACAGTGATTTCCTGGCCGGCAAGCTCAACTTCGCCAAAGAGGGTACGGCCGGTCTGGTGGACAACCAGGGCAAGATCGAATCGGCCACCGGTGGCAGCGTCTACCTGATCGGCAGCAGCGTCTCCAACAGCGGCATCATCAAGAGCCCGCAGGGCGAGGTGATCCTGGCTGCCGGCCAGACCGTGACCCTGGCCGATACCGCTACGCCGGGCGTGACGGTCAACGTCACCGGTAGCGCCGGCAACGTGACCAACCTGGGCAGCATCACCGCCGAAGCCGGGCGCATCGGCGTGGCTGCGGGCCTGATCACCAACAGCGGCGTCATCAGCGCCTCCAGCGTGGTACGCGAAGGTGGTCGCATCTTCCTGCGCGCCTCGCAGGACCTCACCACCACGGCCAGTTCCAGCATCACCGCCGATGGCACCAAGGGCGGCAACGTCACGCTGTTCGCCAGCAACAAGGCCTTCATCGATGGTGATGTCTCGGCCACCGGCGCGCCGGGGCAGGGCGGTTTCGTCGAAACCTCGGGCCTCAAGCAACTGGACGTAGTGAAGGTGCCCACGGTCGGTTCGGGCGGCACCTGGCTGATCGATCCGTATGACCTGGAGGTGGTGGACAATGGCACCCTGACCGGCAGTGGTGGCAGCTGTGGCACCTCCTATGCCGTGTATTCCGGTGAAGACGGCTCGCAGATCAGCGCCAGTACCATCAGCAACCAGCTCAACAACGGCACCAGCGTGCGCCTGAGGACAGGCACGGATGGCGGCGACCAGGCCGGCAACATCACCGTCAGTGCCGCCATCGAAAAGACCAGCGGTGGCGACAGCACGCTGACGCTGCAGGCGGCCAACAACATCACCATCAACGCCAACATCACCAGCACGGCTGGCACGCTGGACCTGAACCTGGAAAGTGGCTATCAGGAAGTGCAGACGGAGAGTTTCAGGGTGGCAGTGGTCAGTTCCAGTCACCAGACGACCATCGGCAATAACGCCCGGGTGGTGCTCAACGGTGGCCAGATGACGGTCAAGGATGGCTCCAGCAACGGTGACCTGCTCATCAGCAATGGCACGGTCGATCTCGGCACGGGGGGGCTGCTGACTGCGGCTGCCCTGCAGCTGGGCAGTGCCGGCGTGTTGACGATGAGAGGCAGCCAGCTCAACGTCGATTCGGTGAACAACAACGGCACCGTGAACCTGTTGGCCGGAGGCCCCAACAGCCTGTCCGTGGGCAGCGGCGGGATCAGCAACAACGGTACCATCAACGTCAATTCCAGCGGTTCGGTCACCTCCAGTGGCGATGTGGTCAACAATGCCAACGGCAAGATACTGTTCAATGCATCCGGCACGACCCTCAATACCTCGGGCAATGCCACCTGGACCAACAATGGCACGCTCAACATCAGCGGCCTGAACCAGAACCTGAGCCTGGATGGTTCCAACGGACTGGTCAACAATGGCCAGATGAACCTGGGCAACCAGACCTCCATCATCAGCGTCAGCAATAGCGTGACCAACAACGGCACGCTGACCATGGCCGGCGCCACGATCAGCGTCAAGCAGATCACCAATGCGGCCAACGGCACCATTTCCGGAAACGGCACGCTCACCGCCAATGGTTCGGTCATCAACAACGGTACGCTGGCGCCGGGTGGCGATGGCACGGTGGGTAACCTCACCATCAATGCGGGCAGCTTCGTCCAGAATGCGACGGGCAAGTTGCTGATCGATATCGCCAGCGCTAGCAGCTATGACCGCGTCACCTTCAACACCAGCTCGGTCAACCTGGACGGTACCCTCAAGACACGACTGCTCGGCAACTATGTTCCGACGAGCAACGCCAGCTTCGGTGTCTTCGATTTCGGTCAGAGCGAATCCGGCCTTGATGACAGCTATTTCCGCTACGTGACAGGCGATGTGGTCAAAGTCGGTAGCGACGAGAAGATGATCAAGGCGGTCTACGGCACGGACGGCCCGCTCAGCCTGCAGTTCAGGGGCGCCGAGACCTTCTACGCGGCTAACAGCGAGAGTGGTTGGGGCAGTCGCTACAGCTGGGTCGACAGCCAGGGTGAGCGCACCAGCGACACCTATCTTCCGACCCAGATCGATACCGTGATCATCGCGGCCAACACCAGCCTGCGGCATGACAGCGGGGATGACGTGATCGGCAGTCTGCAGATCGCCCAGGGTGGCCAGCTGTATCAGCAGAGCGGCAACCTGACGGTGCGTAATAGTTCCAGCATCCAGGGCACGGCCAACATCAGCGTCAACTCATCGGCGAGTGCCGATACCACGACGGCCCTGATTCTCAATGGCACCACCAGCGGCAATGGCACCCTCAACATCGGCGGTACTGACATGATCGAGGGGGAGACCACGCTCCTGAAGGGCAGCGTGACCATCGCCAATGCCTCGCAGTCCGGCATGACGGTCAATCTGACCGCCGGTAACCTGACACTGGGTGGCGATGTCCGCCTGTCCAACCTGACCGTCTCCAACGGCACCGTGACCGGCAATACCGGCTCGCGCCTGGTGGTGGCCGAAGGCTTTACCCAGACCGGTGGCAACCTGACCCTGGCCGACGCGGCGCTGTCGCAGGCCAGCGGCGCTCTGGCCGTAGGCAATATCACCGCCAACAATCTGGTACTGGAAGCGCAGAGCGGCAACGTCAGCCAGAACAGCGGTACTTCGCTGCGGGTGACGCGGCAGTTGATCGCGGCGGCCACCACCGGCATCAAGCTCAGCAATTCGGGTAACCAGGTGGCGGGCTTCGCGGCCAACAACAACGGCACAGGTGACATCAGCCTCACCAATTCGCTCAATACCAGCGACGCCAGCGTGGTCAGCATCAATGGCGTGAGCACCACGCGCGGCAATATCAGCATCGACAATACGGGCGGCGCGCAGACCGTGGCCATCGGCAGCAGTGCCGATTTCCTCGGCAGTCTGCCCACCAGCGCCAATGGCACGGTCACCAGCGCGGCCAGCAAGCTGTCGCTGCTGGGCATCAACACCACCGGCCAGGTCAAGAGTTCCAACGGATCCGTGAGCCTGGTCACGCATAGCCCGCTGACCATCGGGTCGGGCGGCGTGAGCGCCACCGGCAGCATCACGTTGACCGCGGGCGCCTCCTCGGGCAGCAACGACACGCTGATCGTCAATGGCGTGCTGGTCTCCACCGGTGGCAACATCACGCTCTCGGCCGGTGATTCGATGACCATCAACGCCAACATCTCCACCTCGCCGCCGGGCGTGGCGCTGCTGTCGGTGGATTCCGGCGCGGTGATCGGCTACGCGCAAGGGGTGACCATCACCGACGCCAACGGTACCCGTACGCCGGTGGCGGCCAGCAGTAGCAGCACCAGTAGCAGTTCGGCCAACAGCCAGACCGCGCAGGCGGTGCAGCAACAGCAGAACCAGCAGAGCCAGAACCTGCAGACCACGCTGAACAATGCGCAGCTGTCGGATTCGGCGGCCTACCATACCGGCGATGTCCTGCAGCAGAACAATGCCAACGGCCAGACCGTGGGCGGCACCGCCGACAATTTCGGCGATGAGGGTGGCGATCGCAAGCAGGCCAAGAAACCGCTGCCGATGTGCACCTGATGAACCGGATCAAATCACGCCTATGAACTCCTTCAAGCAAAACCTGCCGGGACTGGTCCGGCAACAAGTGGCCGCGCAACTGCTGGCGTTGAGCCTGGCGCTGTGGCTGCTGGTCCTGGCTGCCCCGGCCCATGCGCAGGCGCAGCCGGTGGTCGGCCAGGTGACCCACCTGTCGGGCGTGCTCACGGCGCGTCATGCCGATGGTTCGCGCGTGGTGCTGGCCGTGAAATCGGCCATCCTGCAGGGCGATACCCTGATCACCGAGCGCGAGACCTATACCCGCGTCAAGTTCCTGGACAATGCCGAGATCGTCCTGCGTCCGGGGACCGAAGTGGCGGTCAACAAATACATCTACGACGAGAAGGAACCGAAGAACGACTCGGTGGCCATCGGCCTGGTCAAGGGTGGCCTGCGCGCCGTGACCGGACTGGTCGGCAAGCGTAATCACGAAGCCGTCAATTTCGATACGCCCACAGCCACCATCGGTATTCGCGGCACCCACTTCGGCGCGCTGTACTGCCAGAACGATTGCGGTGGCGTGCCGACCCCCAGCGGCCAGCCGCCAGACAACGGTCTGCACGTGGATGTGGTGAGCGGCGCCATCGTGGTCAGCAACCCGGGTGGTTTGCAGGTCTTCAGTGCGGGCCAGTTCGGCTTCGTGCAGTCGAGGAACGTGCCGCCAGTGATCGTGCCGCAGTCGCAGGGCGTGCAGGTGACCATGCCGCCGGCCATCAGCAGCAACGGCAACAACGGTACGCAGAAGATTGGTGCGGCCAAGCTGGATGCCTGTGTAGTGC
Organism: Herbaspirillum sp. BH-1; assembly: GCF_002870055.1. Lineage (NCBI taxonomy): Bacteria > Pseudomonadati > Pseudomonadota > Betaproteobacteria > Burkholderiales > Oxalobacteraceae > Herbaspirillum > Herbaspirillum sp. BH-1. Next base: position 115,465 of record NZ_PKOI01000009.1, read on the forward strand.
AGTGATGCATTCGCTGCAGCAAGCCTGAAAAAAGGGCGCCGACACTTGTGTGCGGCGCCCTTTTTGATGAAGCCGGCCGGCTTCAGAAGTCGAGCACGGTCCCGGTGGCCAGCATGCGCGGACGGTGCATGCCGGTGCCGGCGACAATCTCGCTGGCAATTTCCTGCAGTTGGCCGGGTTTGGCGTGGGTGACCAGTACCTCGGGCGTGCTCTGCAGTTGTTGCAGCTCCTGCAGCAGCAGGCTGGGGCAAAGGTGTTTGGAGAGCAGCGCCAGTTCGCGATCGCGGTTGGCGAAGGCGGCTTCGATGATCAGGTAGCGCAGGGTGTCGATGCGGTTGAGCGCTTCCCACAGCGCCGGGCAGATCGAGGTATCGCCACTGAAGGCGAGCGAGGCGCCGCTGTGTTCGTTGCGCAGGTGGTAGCCCACCGCCGGCACGGTGTGCGTGGCCGGCAGCGGCGTGATAGTGCGCTGGCCGATGCGGACGGCCTGGCCTTGCTCGACGGTGGCAAAGCGCAGGAAGGGTTGCTCGGCATTCGGGATGACGCTGAAGTCGGGCCAGATGTGCCAGTTGAAGATGTGCTTGCGGATGATCTCCAGGGTCTGCGCCGTGGCGTGCATGGTCAGCGGGGTGCTGCGCTGGTCGCCGACGCTGTCGATCATCAGCGGCAGGCAGGCAATGTGATCAAGATGGGCGTGGGTGATGAAGACGTGGTCGATGGCGGCCAGTCGCTGCAGCGACAGGTCGCCCACGCCGGTGCCGGCGTCGATCAGGATATCGTCATCAATGAGCAGGGAGGTGGTGCGCATGCCATTGCCACCGATGCCGCCACTGCAGCCGAGAATTTCTACACGCATCGTCGTTGCCGCTTTCAGGGTGTTAAGGTCCCTGCAAGATCATGGAAGCTCGTCAGGGATGCGCGTTGCAGTCCGGAAACCCGCGCCGGGACTGACTTTGCGGAAAATGTGGCAAATTATGCAACAGATTGTGATGGTAAGGGATTCAGCGCGGTAGTGCAATCAGGATATCCCTGAGCTCAGCAGTTGCGGCGCGGCATCGGGAAATGCGCCGCACGCCGTCGGCGCGGCCGTGACAAGCGTAGAATTGGCGCCCAAATCCCCCCAAGTTCGCTGCAAGACGGCGTGCGCCGTCGTTCTAGAATCGACAAGATGCCCGAAAAGCATCTGAAGAAAACGCGGGTTTGCCGGCCGGCAATCACCGGGTCATGTCCATACGCCAACGCATCAGGGAGCAGCATGTCGCCAGCAGTCCATCCAGCAGCCCGAGCCTGCCACCACGGCCCGTGCCACCACTGCCGCGCTGGGGAGATGGCAGCATGAATATCCACGACCTCAGTCCCAGTGCCGGCCAGCATCGCGACATCGCACACCGGCTGGAGCGGCTCACCGAACTGTGCCGCGAGCTGGGTAGCAATCGCGATATCCCCCTGTTGCTTGAACGCATCCTGCTGACCGCGCGCGACATCACCCGCGCCGACGGCGGCACCCTCTATCGCATCACCGAAAGCGGCGACGCGCTGAGCTTCTACATCTCGGTCAACCAGACCCTCAAGATGCACCAGGGTGGCAGCAGCGGTCAGCCGATCTCGATTCCCGATATCGCCCTGACGCTAGCGGACGGCCAGCCCAACCTGGCGGCGGTGGCGGCCTATTCCGCCAATACCCGCAATTCGGTCAACATCCCGGACGTCTACCAGGCCAGTGGCTTCAACTTCAACGGCATGCGCCTGTTCGACGAGAAGTATGGCTATCAGTCCAAGTCCATCCTGACGGTGCCGATGCAGGACCACGAGGGCGAACTGGTGGGCGTGTTGCAGCTCATCAATGCCATCGACGCCGACAGTGGCGAGCCGGTCCCCTTCTCCGAGACCGACCAGCGCTTCATCGAGGCGCTGGCGTCGCAGGCGGCCATGGCGATGACCAACCAGCAATTGATCGGTCGCCTGGAAAACCTGTTCGAAAGCCTGATCAAGCTGATCAACATCGGCATCGGCGAAAAATCCCCGCATACCGGCCGCCATTGCGAGCAGGTGCCACAGCTGGCGATGATGCTGGCCGAGGCGGCCCACAATGCCACCGAAGGCCCGCTGGCTGATTTCAGCATGACCGACGCCGACCGTCGCGAGCTGTGGCTGGCGGCACTGCTGCACGATTGCGGCAAGATCGGCTCGCCCAGCCATATCGTCGAGAAGGCCACCAAGCTGGAGACCATCTTCGACCGCATCCACCTGATCGATACCCGTTTCGAGGTCCTCAAGCGCGATGCCGAAATCCGCATGTTGCAGGAAAAGCTGGCGCTGGGCGCGGACCTGAGCGCGGACAAGTCGGCTGCGCTGGAAGCCGCCCTGCAGGCCGACGTGATGCAGATGGATGAGGAGCGGGCCTTCCTGCGCAAGATCAACTATGGCAACGAAGGCATGCGCGCCGAAGACCAGCAGCGCGTGCTGGATATCGCCGAGCGGACCTGGCGCGGCCCGGATGGCCAGCTGCGCAAGCTGCTCGACGACGAAGAGGCCGGCAACCTGCGCATCCGCGCCGGGACGCTCAACGATGCCGAGCGCGCCATCATCAACAACCACATCGTCATCACCATCCGCATGCTGGAGTCGCTGCCCTGGCCCAAGCAACTCTCGCGGGTCACCGAATTCGCCGGCGGCCACCACGAGCGCATGGATGGCAAGGGCTACCCCAAGGGACTGACACGGGACCAGATGTCGGTGCAGGCGCGCATCATGGCGGTGGCCGACATCTTCGAGGCCGTCACTGCCGCCGACCGTCCCTACAAGCGCGGCAATACCCTCAACGAGGCGGTGGAAATCCTGGCCGGTTTCAAGGCGCGCGACCATATCGACCCGGACCTGTTCGACCTCTTCGTGCGGGAACGCATCTACGAAAAGTATGCCGAGCAGTTCATGCATCCCAGCCAGATCGACGAAGTCGACCTGTCGCGCATTCCCGGTCACGGTGGCTGAAAACCGACACCCGGGCCAAGCTGGGTTATGCTCACGGCTGCATAAAGTCACCCGTCATTGAAGACGAGCCCGCTGCACGCGGGCTCGCATCGAGGAAAAGCACCACGTGTCCCAGGCAGTAAACCGATCTTCCGTTTCCGTCAGCCCGCCCGCCAGCTTCCTGCGTCGCCATTGGCGCGGCGATTATTCGCTCGGCCGTTCCTACTGGCTGCACACCGTCCTGCTGACCTCGCTGGTGCCGGCGCTGGCCATCTCGGTCCTGGCGCGCCTGACCAATGACATGCCGGCACGCTATGGCATGGCCGGCGTGCTGGGGATCGCTGCCTTCAGCTACCTGGCCTGGACCTGGGGCGTCTGCGGCTGCTGGCGTTCGGCCAGCAAGCACGTGGCGCGGGGCGGACGCCGCTGGGCCGAGGTGGTGGTCAAGTTCCTCATCATCTGTGGTGCCATCAGCATGGCCACCAGTACCTGGCGCGCCGCGCCCTCCTTGCGCGAGCAGTTCGAGATCGCCCTGGGCAAGCAACTGGGGCCACCGGTGGTCTACCAGTTGCGAGTGGACGGCAAGTCGCTGCTGCTGCAGGGTGGCATGAACGATGGCGCGGCCGATGGCCTGCAACGCCTGCTGCAACAGCATCCTTCGGTGCAGACCGTGGTGCTGTATTCGGCCGGGGGCTGGGTGCGCGAGGGCAAGCTGGTGGGCGAGGTGATCCGTCGCCACCGGCTCAACACCTATGTGGAGCAGGAGTGTTCCTCTTCCTGCACGCTGGCCTTCCTGGCCGGTCGCGACCGCGCCATGGACCCGCGTGCACATATCGGTTTTCATACGCTCTACACGGTGGGTGGTGACGACCGCATCAACAAGAGCTTCGACCGCAAGCTGACCTTCGACACCTACGGCAAGCTGGGTCTGCCGCACGATTTCATCGAACACATTGCCGATACCCCGGCCGCACGCAGCTGGTATCCGGAACTGGGCCAGTTGCTGCAGGCTGGTGTCCTGACACGGCTGGCGCCAGGGGGCGAGACCGCGCAGATCGCCACCATCGCCAGCTCGCGCGACATCCTGGAAGCCGAGTTCAAGAAGGGCGCGCTGTTCGACATCATGGCGCGCTACCATCCTGCCGACTTTGCCCACACCATCGACCTGGCCTGGGCCAAGGTCCAGGCGCATGCGTCGGACGCCGACATCCTGGCTGTCGGCCGCGAGCAGGTCGGCCTGTTGAGCCGCCGCCTGCTGCCGATCGCCTCCGACGAATCCCTGGCCGAGTTCCAGCAGCTGCTGCTGGATGAAGCGGTCGCCCTGCGTGGCATCAGCACGGCGGCCTGCACCGAACTGATCTATCCACGCTCGCGCGCGGACGCCGCCGCCGGCCGCGAGGCGCCGCAGGCCGTGCTGCCGCAGGAATTCGCCAACCGCGAGCAGCAGATGACCCAGCGCCTGTTGCGCGATGCCGATCCGGCCAATGCCGGTCGCTACACCCTGGCCGAGCGCACCCGCGTCTTCCGCAAGGCGCTGGCGCCGCTGACGCAGGAACAGTTGAAGCTGCTGTCCTCGGCGCTGCGTCGCCAGGCCGATCCGGATGCCACCTGTGATGCCTCCATCGCCTACCTGCGCGCAGTCAACCAGCTGCCGCCGGAAGAGCGCAGGGTGGCGCTACGGGTCCTGTACTCGCGCAACTGAGGCTGGCCATGACCCCATCTATCCCTCTACGTCCGCTGGCCGCCATGTTCCGCAGCCTGCTGTCGGCACTGCTGTGTGGCGTGGTCTATACGCTGCTGGCCAGTCCTGCCGCCAACCTGCAGGACAGCACCACCCTGGCGCCGATTGCCGCCCCGGCCCCCGCGCTGATGATCGCGCTGCTGTGGCGCAAGCCGGCGCGCGACTGGTTCCCGTATCTGCTGGCGGTGTTCGTGGCCATGCTGGTGGTGGGTGACCGGGATAGCCTGCCAGTGCAGGTCGACGCCGGTTTCGCGCTGTTGAACGTGGTGCAGATCGTCGCCTGCATCTGGCTGGGACGACGTTTCGTCAGTCGCGACGGGCAGTTCGACGGTCTGTACAAGCTGGGCCGCTTCGTGGCGCTCCTGCCCTTGCTGGTGGTGGCGCTGGTGGCGGCCCTGGGGGCAAGCCTGGCGGCCGATGTGATGCCGGCCGGCTGGTGGGCCGAATGGCGCACGCTGCTGGTGGGCAATGGTCTGGCGATCCTGGTACTGACGCCGACCTGGCTGGTCTGGTCGCAGCTGCACTGGCGCAGCCTGCGCGGCGACCGGCCCTCCTTGCTCGGTGCCGCGGCCGTGGTGGGGGTATTGCTGGCGTGTGCCGCCTGCGATTGGTCGGGCGAGGTGCAGCGTGTGCTGCTGTCGCTGGTGCTGGCCGGGGCCGCCCTGTACGGCGGCATGCGCAGTGCCACCCTGGTGACCAGCCTGGCCGCGGTGATGGCGGTTTTGCTCACGCTCTACGATATGGGCCCCTATCGCCAGGAAGGGCTGGACAGCACCTGGAGCCTGCAGGTCGACCTGGCCGGCCTGGCCATGCTGACCTTCTTCATCGCCGTGGCCATGCGCGAGCGGCAGGCGCTGGCGGCACGGATGGAACAGATGCGCCGCTTCGAATCGCTGGGATTGATGGCCGGTGGCATCGCCCATGACTTCAACAACGTATTGGGCGCTGCGGGTGGCTATGCCGAACTGGCCCAGGAACAACTGGACCCGGCCGCGCCGGCCCAGCGCCCGCTGTCGGAGGTGGTATCGGCAGTGCGTCGGGGGCGCGAACTGACGGAGCAGATCCTGCTGGCAGGTCGTCGCGGAGATCGCCAGCGCAGCCTGCTGGACCTACGCGAGCCGGTGGCCGAGGCGGTGCGGCTGGCCCGTCCCTTGTGCCGGGCCGGCGTGGTGATCGAATTCCAGCCACCAGCCCGGCCGCTGGCAGTGCAAGGCCATGCCGGGCAGCTCTCGCGCGTGGCCCTGAACCTGATCCGCAATGCCAGCCAGGCTGCGCGCAGCCGGGTGGTGGTCAGCCTGCATGCCGGAGAGGCGCCAGCCGAAGCGCCCCTGGCCGGCGACTTGCCGCAACAGCAGGCGGTGTGGCTGGAGGTGGTGGATGACGGCAGCGGCATCGCCCCGCAGCACCTGTCGCGGCTGTTCGAGCCCTTCTTCACCACGCGCGACGGTCCGGGCGGCAAGGGAACCGGACTGGGTCTGGCCATCGTGGCCGGCATCGCCATCGAACACGAAGGCGGCGTGGCCGTTGCCAGTGATGCCGGAGGCACGCGCTTCCGGCTGTTGCTGCCGGCTGCGGCCGCCACTGACCTGGCGTCGCCTGTGGCAATGCCGGAACCGACGTCCGACGCCGACCAGCTGCACGATGAGCAGGTCGCCAGCGGGCAGGGCCAATGCATCTTTGTGGTCGACGACGATGCGGGCCAGCGCACACTGTGTGCGCAATGGCTGGATGCGCTGGGCTATGCGCCCATCGTCTTCGACGACCCGCTGCTGGCGCTGGAGGAATTCGCCCTGGAGCCGCTGGCGGTGGATCTGGTGATCACTGACCTGGACATGCCGCAGATGCAGGGTGATGCCCTCATCGCGGCCCTGCGCGAACTGCGCGCCGATCTGCCGGTGGTGTTGTGCTCCGGTCAGGCCCACGTGGTGGACCTGGCGAGGACGCTGGGCGTTGCCGGCCTGGTCAAGCCGCTTGAGCGAGCTGCATTGCGACGCGCTATCATGACCGCGCTGCCCGATACCGAACAAGGAACTCCATGAGCACTACCCCTCCCATCCGGGTGCTGGTCGTCGATGACGACCAGGCCATGCGCCAATTGCTGGTCGACTACCTGAGCGGCCACGGCCTCTCGGTCGACAGCGCCGCCACCGGCGCCCAGGCCCAAAGCGCCGTGCAGGAATCGGTCTATGACATGGTGCTGCTGGACCTCGGCCTGCCCGACATCGATGGCGCCGAACTGGCGCGCCGCTGGCGGGCCGAGAGCAGCATGTCCATCATCTGCGTGACCGGGCGCAATGAAGAGGCCGACATGGTGATGGGCCTGGAGCTGGGGGCTGACGATTACATCACCAAGCCGTTTTCGCCCCGCGAAGTGCTGGCCCGCATGCGTGCCGTACTGCGCCGCACCGCCACGCCAGCCGCCCCCGCGGCGCCGGTGACCCGCAGCAAGCACCCGCGTGCCTACCGCTTCGCCGGCTGGGACCTGAACCTGAACACCCGTCGCCTGACCGCGCCGGACCAGCGCCAGGTGAGCCTGACCAATGCCGAATTCAGCCTGCTGGTGGCTTTCCTGGGCGCGCCGGGGCGCATCGTCTCGCGCGAGCACCTGCTGGAGAGCACGCGTGCCTTCGACGAAGTCTACGACCGTGCCATCGATGTCCAGATCCTGCGACTGCGCCGCAAGCTGGAAGCCGATCCCAAGAACCCGACCCTGCTGCGCACCGAGCGTGGCGCCGGTTATTTCCTGGATGCCGAGATCGAGACCCTGTGGGGCTAGCGCGGGACGGTCGGTGCGTCCCTCCCTGACGCATTGCGGTTCCTGCGGCGCAGCTGCGCGCCTGTCCAATTCCTGTTCCATGTTTCTTCCATGACCACCCTCACCCCTCCGTCATCGCGCCTGCGCGAACTCCGCCAGAACGTGCTGGCCGGCCTCACCACTTCCTTCGCCCTGGTGCCGGAATGCATCGCCTTCGCCCTGGTGGCGCAGTTGAATCCGCTCATGGGGCTGTATGGCGCCTTCTTCATCTGCACCATCACCGCGCTGTTCGGTGGACGGCCGGGGATGATCTCGGGTGCCGCCGGCTCGATGGCGGTGGTCATCGTGGCGCTGGTGGTGCAGCACGGATCGCAGTATTTCCTGGCCACGGTGGTGTTGTCAGGCCTGATCATGCTGGCCTTCGGTGCGCTCAGGTTGGGCAAGCTGGTGCGCATGGTGCCGCATCCGGTGATGCTGGGTTTCGTCAATGGCCTGGCCATCGTGATCGCGCTGTCGCAGCTGGAACATTTCCGTACCAGTACGCCGTCCGGGCCGCAGTGGCTGCAGGGGACGTCGCTGTGGTTCATGATCGGCCTGACGCTGGCGACCATGCTGGTGGTGTGGCTCCTGCCGCGCGTGACCAAGGCCATTCCGCCGGCACTGGCAGCCATTCTCGGAGTGGGCCTGCTGACCTATGTCAGTGGCCTGCACACACGTACCCTGGGCGACATGGCGCAGATCGCCGGTGGCTTGCCGCCGCTGCATCTGCCCAGCGTACCGCTGACCCTGGAGACGCTGCGCATCATTGGCCCGTATGCGGTGCTCATGGCCATCGTCGGCCTGCTGGAAACACTGCTGACCTTCAACCTGACCGACGAAATCACCGCCAGCCGTGGCCAGCCCAACCGGGAATGCCTGGCGCTGGGCGCGGCCAATGTGGTCTCGGGCCTGTTCGGCGGCATGGGTGGTTGCGCCATGATCGGTCAGACCATGATCAACCTCGGCTCAGGCGGCCGTTCGCGACTCTCGGGCGTGGTGGCGGGGGTGATGATCCTGTTGTTCATCCTGTTCCTGTCGCCGGCCATCGAGCGCATCCCGCTGGCGGCACTGGCCGGTGTCATGTTCGTGGTGGCGCAGGAGACCTTTGCCTGGGGCTCGCTGCGGGTGCTGGGCAAGGTGCCGAGGAACGATGCGCTGGTCATCATCGCCGTCACCGTCATTACCGTCTTGACCGACCTGGCGGTGGCGGTGTTGTGCGGCATCGTGATCGCCGCGCTCAACTTTGCCTGGGAACACGCACGCGAAGTGCGTGCCGAGGTGGTCGATGAAGAGGATGGCAGCCGTACCTACCTGCCGCATGGCACCCTGTTCTTTGCCTCGACCACACGCTTCCTGGAACTGTTTGCGACCCAGGACGACCCGCAGCAGGTCACGCTGGATTGCCGCCACCTGCGCCTGGCCGACCATTCGGCCATTGCCGCCGTGCAGACGCTGGCCGAGCGCTATGTGCGGCTGGGCAAGGACTTGCGCGTGGTGGCACTGTCCCAGCGATGCCGCCAGTTGCTGCAGCGGGCGGGTGTGCCGCATGTGGACTGAGCCATGAAAAAAAACGCCCGCCCTCGATAAGGAGGCGGGCCAAAGTACCACGGGAAACTGGTCTGGAAAGCGGCTCGCATCGCAGGATGCGGGCCGTTTTTGTCTGGGTGTGCCGGGATTACAGACCCAGGAAATCCATCTTGCCCAGCTTGACGCCCTGGTGACGCAGGATGTCGTAGGCGGTGGTGATGTGGAAGAAGAAATTGGGCAGGCCGAACACCAGCAGGTATTCGCGCGCGCTCATGCTGCGCTCTTCGCCGCGCAGCTTCATGGTGATGACACGGTCTTCCTGGCCGTTGACCGCATCGGCGGGAATGGATTCGAGGAAGACGATGGTCTTGTTGATGCGGGCCTGCAGTTCGTCGAAGCTGGTCTCGTCATCGCTGAAGGCCGGCGCGGCCACGCCCGAGAGGCGGCTGGCGGTGGCCTTGGCGGTGTCGCTGGCGCGCTGTACCTGCGCTGTCAGCGGGAACATGTCTTCGTACAGGCGCGCCGACAGCAGCTGCTGCGGTTCCAGCTTGTGCTGGTCGGCATGCTGCTCGGCCTTGTCGAGCAGGGAGGACAGATTATGCAGGGCGCGGATCAGCGGGGTGATGCCGACTTCGTGCAGGGTGATGGACATTTTTTTTTCCTGGGATGAAGGTGGATGACAGTCTCCGGGTGCGCTAGCGCATCCGGAGACTGGAACATTACTGCCGTGAAGATACCTGCGTCGCAGCCGGTTGCGGCGTACTCCAGCCGCCGCCGAGGGCGCGGATCAGGTTGACCGTGGAGCGGGCGCGCTCGCCATCGAGGGTGACCGAGGCGCGCTGCAGTTGCAGCACGGTGCGGTCGGCATCGATGACGTTGAAGTAGCTGACCGCGCCTTCGCGATACTGGGTGTGCGAGAGCCGGGCCGCACGCGAGGACGAGGCGACCGCTTCGTCCTGGGCACGGTTCTGGTCGTCCAGGATGCGCAGGTTGGCCAGGTTGTCTTCCACTTCGCGGAAGGCATTCAGGACCGTGCCGCGATAGGTGGCGACCTGTTCTTCATAGCTGGCGCGGGCGCGATCGACCCCGGCCTGGCGACGGCCGCCATCGAAGATCGGCATGGTCAGGGCAGTCCCCACCAGCGGGCCGAGCAGGAAGGTACGGCTGGACCAGTTGAAGAGATCACCCAGTTGGGCCGACTCGTAGCCCAGACCACCGGTCAGGTTAAGGGCCGGGAAGAAGGCTGACTTGGCCACGCCCACGCGGGCATTGGCGGCGGCCATCGCACGTTCGGCGGCGGCGATGTCGGGACGGCGTTCCAGCAAGGCCGAGGGCAGACCGGCCGGGACCGAGATCGCCAGTCGCTTCAGCGGTTGCGGCGGCAACGCGAACTCGGCCGGGGTACGGCCCAAGAGGATGGCCAGGGCGTGTTCGGCGGTGGCGCGCTGGCGGGCAATGCCCAGCGCTTCCGATTGGGCCGAGGCCAGTTCGGTGCGGGCGCGGGCCACGTCGACTTCGCTGATGTCGCCTTCATCGAAACGGCGCTGCACCAGCCGCAGCGATTCCTGGCGCAGATCGACGGTGCCGCGATAGAGCTCGGCGGCGGCATCCAGTTCACGCACCTGGAAATACTGTTGCGCGACGTCGGCCTGCAAGGCCAGCAGCACCGAATGGAACAGCGCTTCGCTGCGCTGGGCATCGGCGGTGGCGGCATCGACCGTGGAGGCCACGCGGCCGAACAGGTCCACTTCATAGGACACACCCAGTTGCGCCCGGTACAGGGTGTTGGGCTGGGTATTGGCATCGGCCGGCAAGCCTTGCGAGGCAGGCGAAGGGCGTTGACGCGTGGCGCCCAGGCCGGCGTCGATCTGCGGGAAGTAGCCGGAGCGCGCATCGCGGGTCAGTGCGCGTGCCTGGCCCAGCCGCGCGGCGGCCGCCTTGAGGTCCTGGTTGGCTTGCTGGGCGCGGTCTTCCAGGGCGTTCAACTGGTCGTCGCCAAAGATCTTCCACCATTCGCCGCGGGCGATGTCTTCGGCGGGTTGGGCGGCCTTCCACTGGCTGCCGTTTTCACCAGTCTGGGTGGCGGGGGCGGCTTCCTTGAAGGCGGCCGGGGTATCCACCGAGGGGCGCTCGTAGGTGGGCGCCACCGAGCAGCCGGCCAGCACCAGCAAGGTGGCCAGCAGGGCCGAGCCGATGCGCACGGGGCGCAGCAGGCGGGTCATCGATTGAGTCATCATTTTTCTTGCTCCATTCATGGGCTGATCCGGGGATCAGCGATCATCCTGCGGGCCGGGGGCGGCGTGGCTCACCTGCGGCACATGCGAACCGGCGGTCATCGGGGCTTCATGATGCGAGGCCGAGTGCAGCTGGCGGCGGTCGATGGTGCGCAGCAGGACGTAGAACACCGGGGTCAGGAACAGACCGAACAGGGTCACGCCCAGCATGCCGAAGAACACCGCGATGCCCATCGCATGGCGCATTTCCGAACCGGCGCCGGAGGAAGTCACCAGCGGCACCACACCCATGATGAAGGCGATCGAGGTCATCAGGATCGGGCGCAGACGCAGGCGGCTGGCTTCGATGGCGGCTTGTACGGCGGTACGGCCCTGCATCTCCAGTTCGCGGGCGAATTCCACGATCAGGATGGCGTTCTTGGCCGACAGGCCCACCAGGACCATCAGGCCGATCTGGGTGAAGATGTTGTTGTCGCCACGGGTCAGCCAGACGCCGGTCAGGGCGGCCAGGATGCTCATGGGGACGATCAGGATCACGGCCAGCGGCAGGGTCAGGCTTTCATACAGGGCAGCCAGCACCAGGAACACCAGCAGCACGCTGATCGGGAACACCCACACGCCGGCATTGCCTGCGAGGATCTTCTGGTAGGTCAGGTCGGTCCATTCGAACTTGATGCCACGTGGCAGGGTTGCTGCTGCCACGCGTTCGGCGGCGGCCTGGGCCTGGTCCGAGGAGTAACCCGGGGCCGGGCCACCGTTGATGTCGGCGGCGGTATAGCCGTTGTAGCGCACCACCATTTCCGGGCCGAAGGTCTGCTTTACCTTCACCACCGAGGACAGCGGCACCATTTCGCCGGCAGTGTTGCGGGTCTTCAGTTGCGCGATATCCTCGGCCTTGGCGCGGAAGGGCGCGTCGGCCTGGGCACGGACCTGGTAGACACGGCCGAAGCGGTTGAAGTCGTTCACATACAGCGAACCGAGGTAGATCTGCATGGTGTTGAAGACGTCGGTCACCGGGATGCCAAGCTGCTTGGCCTTGACGCGATCCAGTTCCACATCCAGTTGCGGTACGTTGATCTGGTAGCTGGAGAACATCGGACCCAGGGCCGGTTCCTTGGCGGCCGCCTTCATGAAGGCCTGTGCGGCCTTGTCCAGTTCGGCGTAGCCCAGTGCGTCACGGTCTTCGATCTGCATCTTGAAGCCACCCAGGGTACCCAGGCCCATCACCGGCGGCGGCGGGAAGACGGCGGTGAAGGCTTCCTTGATGCCGCCGAACTTCTTGTTCAGCGAGGCGGCGATGGCATTGCCCGACAATTCCTTGCTCTTGCGTTCCTCGAAGGGCTTCAAGCCCACGAAGACGATACCGGCCGAGGAACTGTTGGTGAAGCCGTTGATGGACAGGCCGGGGAAGGCAATGGCGCTGGCTACACCGGGTTCCTTCAACATGATGTCGCTCATCTTGCGCATCACTTCTTCGCTGCGATCGATCGATGCGCCGTTGGGCAGTTGCGCGAAGGCCACCAGGTATTGCTTGTCCTGGCCCGGCACGAAGCCGCCGGGGACGATGTAGGAAACCCCCAGGGTCGCGGCCAGCAGCACCACGTAGACACCCATGGTGGCGCCCTTGCGCTTGATCACGCCGGTCACGCCGGTACCGTAGTTGTCGGAGGCGCGGTTGAAGAAGCGGTTGAAGCGGATGAAGAAGCCACCCAGGAAGCGGTCCATCTGGCGCGTCAGCCAGTCCGGCTTGTCACCATGACCCTTGAGCAGCAGGGCGGCCAGGGCCGGGGACAGGGTCAGCGAGTTGAAGGCCGAGATGACAGTGGAGATCGCAATGGTCATCGCGAACTGCTTGTAGAACTGGCCGGTCAGGCCGGTCATGAAGGCCAGCGGCACGAACACCGCGACCAGTGTCAGGGCAATCGCGATGATGGGGCCGGACACTTCCTGCATGGCGCGATAGGTGGCGTCGCGCGGCGAGAGACCGGCGCCGATGTTGCGTTCGACGTTTTCGACCACCACGATGGCGTCATCGACCACGATACCGATGGCCAGCACCATGCCGAACAGCGACAGCGCATTGATGGTGTAGCCAAAGCCCAGCATCAGCGAGAAGGTACCGATGATGGACACCGGCACCGCCAACAGTGGAATGATGGAAGCACGCCAGGTCTGCAGGAAGATGATCACCACGATCACCACCAGGGCGATCGCTTCCAGCAGGGTGTGGACCACTGCTTCGATGGAGGCACGCACGAACTGGGTCGGGTCATAGACGATGCTGTAGCTGACCGAGCTGGGGAAGTCGGCCGACAGTTCCTTCATCGCTGCGCGCACCTGGGTCGAGACATCCAGCGCGTTGGCGCCGGGGGCCTGGAAGATGGGGATGGCGACAGCCGGCTTGTTGTCCAGCAGCGAGCGCAGGCCGTATTCGGAGGCGGCCAGTTCCACCCGGGCGACATCGCCCAGGCGGGTGGTGGCGCCGTCCGGCGAGGCCTTCAGGATGATGTCGCGGAATTCGCCTTCGGTCTTCAGGCGGCCTTGCGCGTTCACCGACAGCTGCAGCGGGGTATCCGGCGCGCTGGGCGAGGCGCCGATCACACCGGCAGCCACCTGCACGTTCTGTTCGCGGATGGAGCGCACCACGTCGCTGGCGGTCAGGCCGCGCTGGGCCACCTTGTTGGGGTCGAGCCAGACGCGCATGGCGTAGTTGCCCGAGCCGAACAGGCCCACTTCACCCACGCCCTGGATGCGTGCCAGGCGGTCCTTGACGTTCAGGACCGCGTAGTTGCGCAGGTAGGTGGTGTCGTAGCGGTTGTCGGGCGAGGTCAGGTGCACCACCATGGTCAGGGTGGGCGAGGACTTGAGCGTGGTCACGCCCAGGCGCTGCACGTCTTCCGGCAGGCGTGGCAGGGCTTGCGAGACGCGGTTCTGCACCAGTTGCTGGGCCTTGTCGGGGTCCACGCCCAGGCGGAAGTTGACGGTGATGGTGAGGTTGCCGTCGCTGTTGGCCTGCGACTGCATGTAGAGCATGTTTTCCACGCCGTTGATCTGCTCTTCCAGTGGCGAGGCCACGGTTTCGGCGATCACCTTGGGGTTGGCGCCGGGATATTGCGCGCGCACCACCACCGAGGGCGGCACCACTTCGGGATATTCCGAGATGGGCAGCTGCAGCATGGCCAGCACGCCGCCCAGCAAGAGCAGTACCGACAGCACACCCGCGAAGATCGGGCGGTCGATGAAGAATTTAGAGATATTCATGTAGGTTCCTTGTCAGCCGTCGGGGTGCAACCGCCCTTGCGGGAGGGCGATGCGCCCCCGCGGCTTGTTCTTCCTTGAATGCGAATGAGGTCCGTGCGGGATCAGGCCTTGTCGGCGTCGCCAGCCTTGGCAGCCTGGGCCTGCATCGGCACCACGGTCGGGGTGATGGCGTCACCCGGACGGATGCGTTGCAGGCCGTTGACCACGATGCGTTCGCCCGGCTGCAGACCCTTCTCGATGACCACCAGACCGTCATGGCCGGCACCCACCACCACCTGACGGTAGTTGGCGTGGTTGTCCTTGTCAGCCACCATCACGAAGCGCTTGTCCTGGTCGGTGCCGACGGCCTTTTCATCGATCAGCACGGCCGCATGCGGCTCGCCGCCACCCAGGCGTACGCGGGCGTACAGACCCGGGACCAGTTGGCCGTCGGCGTTGTCGAACACGGCGCGCACGCGGATGGTGCCGGAGGCGGTGTCGAGCCGGTTGTCCACCGAGCCGACGCGGCCCTTGCGGGAGTAGGCGTCTTCATTGGCCAGGCCCAGTTCCACCGGGACGGTGGTGCCGGCGGCGCGGGCCGGGTTGACGTATTTCAGGAAGCTCTGTTCATCGACGTCGAAGGAGGCATACACCTTGGCCACCGAGACCAGGGTGGTCAGCGGGGCATTGGCCGCACCCGGGGTGACCACGTTACCCAGGGTCACTTCGGCGCGCGAGATGCGGCCCGAGACCGGGGCGGTGATGCGGGTGTATTCCAGGTTCAGGCGGGCGGCGCGCAGGGCGGCGCGGGCGGCGGCGACATTGGCCGAGGCTTCGCGGGCGGCGTTCTGCTTTTCCTCGAAGTCGCGCTTGGCGATGGCGTTGTCGCCCAGCAGGCGCTGGCCGCGTGCCAGGTCGGTGGCGGTATAGCCGGCACGGGCTTCGGCGCCGGCCAGTTGGGCTTCGGCGCGGGCCACTTCGGCTTCATAGGGACGCGGGTCGATGGTGAAGAGCACATCGCCCTTCTTGACCAGCGCGCCATCCTTGAAATGCACGGCGGTCAGCGTGCCGCCGACCAGGGGGCGCACTTCGACGCGGTCGACCGCTTCGATGCGGCCGGAGTAGGACTGCCAGTCGATGATCTGGCGCTGGACCACCTCGGCCACATCGACCGGCGCGCCGGCAGCAGCTGCAGTGGGGGCGGTGGAGGCATTGGCCGACAGGCCGACCACCGAGATGGCGCCGCCGACCGACAGGGCGATGACGGCCAGGACGGTGGCGGTAAGGGCGAAGCGCTTGCGCAGGGGAGCAGGAGTTTGCATGTTCTTATCCTCAGAATGGAGTGGAGGGGTGGAGCTTGAAGGGCATGAAGTCGTGAGCGGATTCGTCGCGTTGCAGGCTGGCGAAGCGACAGCGCAGGAAATTGACGATTTCCTTGAGCAGCGGCAGGTGCGTGCGCAGGGCGCCGTGCGTGATGCCGGCAAAGCGCGAGACCTGTGTGGGCACACCGGCGCGGATCAGGCTGGAGGCGTACTTCTCGGCCTCCGGGCAGAGCACGTCGCGCTCGGCAGTGGCAATGAAGGCCGGTGGCAGGCCGGCCAGGCGGCTCACCTCCAGCGGTGCGGCATAGGGGTGCAGGCGCTGCATGGTCTGGGGCAGGTACTGGCGATAGCTGGCGGCGCAGGTTTCGGCGGTGAGGTCCGATTGCAGGCGGCCGGCATCGCCCAGCAAGCGCATGCTCGGGTCCAGCATGGGGCTGATCAGCACCTGCGCGGCCAGCGGCTTGCCGCAGCGGTCGCGGGTCATCAGGGTGAGGCTGGCGGCCAGGCTGCCACCGGCATCGTCACCGGCCACCACCATGCGGTCGAGGTCGACATTGAGTTCGTCGGCGTGCTTGCAGGCCCAGCTGGCGGCGGCGAAGGCGTCTTCCGGGGCGGCCGGGAAGGGTTTGGCCGGCGCCAGCGCGTAGCCTACCGACAGCACCACGGCCTGGCCATGATGGGCGATGAAGCTGGCGGGGGCGTCGGCGTCATCCAGCGAACCACTGGTGAAACCGCCTCCGTGGAAGTACATCACCAGCGCCCGCTGCTCGCCTTTGGCGGCGGCCTGCACCGGCTGGTAGAGGCGCACGGGGATGCGTCCCAGCGGGCCGGGAACGAAGAAATTGCGGATATCCAGCGAATGCGAGGCTTGCATGATGTGCGCCCGGGCCGAAGCCACTTGTCCAAGAATGAGACGGATTGTGCGGCACAGCAGGGTCGCGAATAAACACATATAATCCAACAACACTGTTCGGTAGGTCTGAACAATCGCGATGACAAGTTCGGTCATGGCGGGGCTCCTTTCTGGGATGTCTGAGGCTGCCAAGTACGGATTTCCTGACTGATCGCACCAATGTTTTTCTGGTGCAATAGCGCGGGGAAGCGCGTAGTTGCCGCGTAGTTGCTGTGTAATTGGCGGTTATTTGTTGTAAATTGATTCAATTCGAGCGTGCCTGGCCGTATTGGCGGGGCCGCCCGGACCAGGGCAATCGGCGCGCCGGGGGCGGTGCCAGCTCTTGCCTGTGCTTGTCCTGCCCCCGCTTGCCGCTCCGGTGTCTTCCGGACGCCGGCACTTAGGAGAGAGCGATGGACCGTTTCCAGGCCATGCAAGTCTTTACCGCTGTGGTTGATGCCAACAGCTTCACGCGCGCTGCGGACAACCTGAACCTGCCGCGCACTACCGTCACCACCCTGATCCAGGGCCTGGAGAGCATGCTGCGGGTGCGTCTGCTGAATCGCACCACGCGCCGCATCAGCCTCACGCCCGATGGCGCGGCCTACTACGAGCGCTGCGTGCGCATCCTGGCCGACGTCGACGAGACCGAGCAATCCTTCCGCAATGTCACCCGCGGACCCCAGGGGCGCTTGCGCATCGATGTGCCGGGCTCGGTCGGGCGCCTCATGCTGTTGCCCAACCTGTGCGACTTCTATACCAAGTACCCCGACATCGAGCTGGTCATGGGCATGGGCGACCGCCCGGTGGACATGGTGCAGGAGGCGGTGGACTGCGTGATCCGCATCGGCGAGCTGCAGGATTCATCGATGGTGGCGCGCCGCATCGGCACCTTCCAGACCGTCACCTGTGCTGCACCGTCCTACCTCGAGCGCCACGGCGTGCCGCATACCATCGAGGACCTGCAGCAGCACAAGGCGGTGCACTACTTCTCCAGCCGCACCGGCCGCACCATCGACTGGGACTTCGTGGTCGACGGTGTCACGCGCGAGGTGAAGATGGATGGCAAGCTCTCGGTCAACGAGGCCGATGCCTACGTCGAATGCGCCCTGCAGGGCTTCGGCATGGTGCAGGCACCGCTGTACATGGTGACGCGCCACATCGAGGAAGGCCGCCTGGTCGAACTGCTCTCGCAATGGAAGCCGGCGCCCATGCCGATCTCGGTGGTGTACCTGCACAACCGTCACCTCTCGCCCAAGGTGCGTGCCTTCGTCGATTGGGTGGCCGAGCTGTTCGCCACCTGCCCGCTGCACAAGGCCTGCACCATGGGTATGGAAGAGAGCGAGTGCAGCTTCGTCAAGAAGCCTGAAGTCAGCACCGTGCGCACCGTGGTCGAGCAGTACAACATCGCCGAGAGCGTGTTCTGACGTTTGCCTGGTGATCTGTTCGGCGAGGATTATGCAGGTGGGTCGCAGGTTTTGGCGTGCCGAAAGCTGCCGATTTTCTGCCTGATTCTCTGTTCCTGTTTTTTGTGTCGTCGCACCGGGTCGCCTGTGTGTGCGGCATGCGGGCCGATGTTGCCGTGACGACCTCATCATGATCGCGCCCAATCGCTGCCGGGCATACCTGATTCTGCAAACTTCTTGCCTGATCCTCCGCGTGTGATTGCCGGAGAATCAGGCAGCGCTGCGCAAGCGTTAAGCTGCCGCTTGTCCCTTGTTGAGAGAACACCATGGATCTCGATCTGCACGCTGTCCAGGATTCCGCGCCCCTGCTCTTGCTGGAGCATGACAGCTCGCCCACCGCGGTGCTGCCCACCCGGTCCGAGGCCGACCTGGCCGCCGATGCGCGTTTCCACGCCATGCAGCAGGAGTTGCTGCAGCTACTGGAGCGCTATACCGCCGGCAGCGAAGGCATGCTGGCCACCGCCATCCCCGACCTGGAAATCTATCGCATCACCTGCCCGACCGGCCCCAAGCACGCGGTGCAAAAACCGGTCTTCGCAGTGATCGCGCAGGGTTCCAAGCGCATCTTCGTGGGGGATGAAATCTACGAATACGATCCCATGCACTACCTGGTGGCTTCGGTGGATCTGCCGGTGGTGGGCAAGGTGATGGTGACCAGTCCCGATGAGCCCTATCTCGGCCTGCGGCTGGAACTGGATACCCAGGAGATCGGCGAACTGATCGGTGACGAGAACCTGCCGGCGGCGGCCCATCTCACTGAAGGCGCAGCCCGCGGGCTGTACGTGAACCGGCTCGACGTCGAACTGCTGGATGCCGTCTTGCGACTCTTGCGCCTGCACGAGTCACCACGTGACGTGGCCATCCTGGCGCCGATGATACGGCGTGAAATCCTGTACCGGCTGCTGATGAACGGGCAGGGCGCGCTGTTGCGCCAGACCGTGCTGCAGGACAGCCAGATGAACCGCGTGGCCAAGGCCATCCGCCTGATCAAGGATGGTTACGACCAGGCCTTGCGCATCGAGGACGTGGCGCGCGAGGTGCACATGAGCGTGTCGTCGCTGCATCATCACTTCAAGATGGTGACGGCCATGAGTCCCTTGCAATACCAGAAGAACCTGCGGCTGCAGGAAGCGCGCAAGCTGATCCTGACGGCTGACGCCAGCGTGGCGACGGCGGCGCATCGGGTCGGTTACGAGAGCTCGTCGCAGTTCAGTCGCGAATACAGCCGTCTGTTCGGTGCGCCGCCCTTGCGCGACAAGCGGCGCTGGCAGGAAGAAGAAGCGCCGATGCTGTGAGTCCCCGGCAGGGGCGGCGGCACGGCGCTAGAATGATCGGCTGCATTTAACTTATCCACACCCATTTTTCGATTCGGAGACAGCATGCACTATCGTCGCCTCGGCAAGAGCAACCTCAAGGTATCGGCCCTGTGCCTGGGTTCCATGATGTTCGGTGACCAGACCGACCTGCAGGAATCCGGCCGCATCGTGGCCTCGGCCCGCGAACACGGCGTCAATTTCATCGACACGGCCGACGTCTATACCAAGGGCAAGTCGGAGGAGATCGTCGGCAAGCTGCTGGCCGGCCAGCGCCATGAGTGGGTGCTGGCCAGCAAGCTGGGCAATCCGATGAGCAACCGGCCCAATGAGTCCAACTATTCGCGCAACTGGATCGTGCGCGAGACCGAGAACATCCTCAAGCGTCTCGATACCGATTACCTGGACATCCTCTACATGCACCGCGACTACCAGGACGAGAACCTGGAAGAGGCGGTGCAGGCCCTGGGCGACCTGATCCGCGCCGGCAAGATCCGCGGCTTTGGCGTGTCCAACTTCCGTGGCTGGCGCATCGCCGAGATTGCGCGCCTGTGTGAGAAGAACAATGTGCCGCTGCCGCTGGTCTGCCAGCCTTACTACAACCTGCTGAACCGCCAGCCAGAAGTGGAAATCCTGCCGGCCTGCGCCCACTATGGCCTGGGCGTGGTGCCGTACAGCCCGATCGCGCGTGGCGTGCTGACCGGCAAGTACCAGCCGGGCCAGAAGCCGGCCGAGGATACCCGTGCCGGACGCGGCGACAAGCGCATGATGGAAACCGAATTCCGCGAAGAATCGCTGCTGATCGCGCAGCGCCTGCAGCAGCACTGCGAGCAGCGCGGCATCAAGCTGGGCCAGTTCGCCACCGCCTGGGTACTGGGCAATTCGGCCATCAGCAGCGTCATCGCCGGCCCGCGCACGCTGGCGCAGATGGAGGATTACTACGATGCGGCCGAGCTGAAGATCACGGCCGAGGAAGAGGCGCTGGTAGACAGCCTGGTCACACCGGGGCATGCGTCCACGCATGGCTACAACGATCCCAACTATCCGTTCTTCGGTCGGGTGGTGCGGAGCTGAGGTCACGGACGCGCGAGACGCAAAAAGCGGATCAGGGCAAATGTCCTGATCCGCTTTTTCTTGTTGATGTGGATCCCCGACAGTCCTTCGATTTAGTCGGCGGCCGGGTCTTTTCGCAAGATCGTTTCAATGTCCTGGCCACCGTAGAAGATGCCGATGATGGCGACCTCTTCCTCATCAACAGCAAAGGCGATCACTGTCCGCTTTTTGTAGTTCGTCAGGCGTAGACCAGGCCGGACGTCATCACGTTGTGTCCCGCGCAGGGGGAGGGTGCGTAGGCTTTCGCAGTAGCTGACGATGGCGTCGGTATATCCCGCCGCTATGTCAGGCGACGCCGCTTGCGCGATGTAGTGGTAAAGCTGAGCGAGTTGTTCCAGTGATTCCGGAGTGAAGACGATGCGATGGTTCATCTTGCCTTGGCGTGCTCGGCCGCTAGGCGGGCGCGTACCTGGTCTGCGGTGACGGCGCGGGAAGGATCACTTTTCAACGCGTCATAGGCTGGCGCTACCTGGTTGTTCAGCCAGCTCTCCATCGCCCGATCACGGGCCAGCAAGGTGCGCAGTCCGTCGCGGATCACTTCGCTTTCGCTGGCGTACTCGCCGCTACGTACCTTGCTTTTCACCACATCTGCCATTTCGTTAGGCAGGGTAATGCTCATCTGCTGTGTGCTTCGCATGGCTGGCTCCTTCGGGGGATGGGATTTAATCCTACTGCTGACGGGTCTTGCTGTCCAGCCCTGCCACCGGCGGTGTTGGAATCAGCGCAAGGCGCTGATACGTCTCGCCCCTTCGGCCTTGATCTGCTGGATGTCGGTGCCTGGCACCACCAGGTCCATGCCGATCGCCTTCATGCGCTGCGCCATGTCCATGGTGCCGGCGAAGATTCCCACGTACTTGCCCAGCTTGCGCGCCAGCGCCAGCAGATGATCGATGGCGTCGTTGAGGCGCTGGTCGCCGTAGGCGTCCGGGGGCAGGCCGAGTTCGATGGCCAGGTCGCTGGGGCCGATGAAGATGCCGTCCAGGTTCGGTACCTGCAGGATCGCTTCGGCATTGGCGTAGCCTTCGCGGGTTTCGATCATGGCCAGCGTGAGGATGGTCTGGTTGGCGTGGGCGAAATAATCGGCCCCGCCATACAGGAAGCCGCGCGCCGGGCCATAGCTGCGGCCGCCGCGGGGTGAGTAGTGACAGGCGCGCACGAAGCGTTCGGCGTCATCGGCGGTGTTGATCAGCGGGCAGATGACGCCATAGGCGCCGGCATCGAGGAGCTTGTTGATTTCGCCCAGGCTGTTCTCGGAACAGCGCACCACCGGCACGGCCGCGGTGCTGGAGATGGCCTGCAGCATCGGCAGGGCCGACTCGATGGAGAAGGGGCCGTGTTGCAGGTCCACCGTGACCGCATCGTAGCCGCTGTGCGCGACCACTTCGGCCAGCAGTGAATTGCCCATCGAAATCCAGCCCGAGAGGGCTAGTTGCTGTTGCGCGAAGAGGGTGCGCAGCCGGTTTTCCCGCATCGTTCGTCTCCCATGGATCAGGCCAGCAAGGCACTGGCGAGGCTCCATGTTAATTCCGATTGCGGGGACCTCGCATGAAACTTCTTCAGGCCCGGTACTGGAATGGCGTGTCGTCGATGGCGCGGGTGCGGCCGGCGATCTGGTCGGCCAGCAGCGCCGCGCTGCCGCAGGCCAGGGTCCAGCCCAGCGCACCCTGGCCGATGTTGAGATAGAGGTTGTTCACCGGTGAGCGGCCGACGATGGGGACTCCGCTCGGGGTGGCGGGGCGGAAGCCCATCCACGGCGAGAGCGTGGCGTCGTCGCCGAGTCGGCAGGCGGGGAAGAGTTCGCGCATGCCGTTCTTGAGTTCTTCGATGGCACGGCGCGGGATGCTGCGGTCCTGGCCGACCAGTTCGATGCGACCGGCCACTCTCAGACGCTGCCCGAGACGGGCGTAGACGATCTTGCGGGCGATGTCGGTGATGGAGACCTGCGGCGCCGCTGTGCGGCTGGTGTCGTCCTCCAGCGGTACGGTGATGCTGTAGCCCTTAAGGGGATAGAGCGGCAGGCGCAGGTCGAGCAGGCGGGCGAAGTCGGTGCTGTCGGCACCTAGCGCCAGGACGAAGTGGTCGGCCTCAAGCCATTGGCCACCGGCCTGGACGGCGCACAGGGCCTGGCCTTGACGGTCGTCACGCCGTACGGCGTCCACGCGTGCGCCGCCGATGAAACGGAAATTCGGGTCGGCCTGCATGACGTCCACCAGTGCGCGGCAGAACTGTGGGCAGTCGCCGGCTTCCTCGCTTGGGGTGTAGACGCCACCGGCCCAGTCGCGTTGCGAATGACCCAACGCGGGCTCGATGCGGATGCATTCGGCCGCGCCCAGCACTTCCTGCTGGCAACCGTATTGCGCCTGGAAGCGTACCTGGGCGGCGGCGGCCTCCAGTCCCTGGTCATCCGTGAACATCACCAGCTTGCCGGAGCGCTGATAGTCGAAGGACAGGTTCAGGCCGGCATTCCACTGGGTCAGCTGGTCGCGGCTATAGAAGGCCAGTTGCAGCAGGTCGAGGGTGGTGTGGCGCACGCGCTCGGCGTTGCAGCAGCGCAGGAACTGGGCCAGCCAGCGATATTGCGCGCCGTCCAGGGTGGGTTTGATGGTCAGCGGCGATTCCTTGCTGAACATGTAGTACGCCCATTTGGTCCAGACCGAGGGGTCGGCCAGCGGCGCCACGTAGGAGTAGCTGAGCTGGGCGCCATTGCCCTGGCTGGTGCCGGCGCCGGGCTGGTCGTGTGCATCGATCAGGCTGACCTGGTGGCCATCCTGGAGCAGGCGGTAGGCAGTGGTCACGCCGATTACGCCGGCGCCCAATACGCAGATATGCATGGTGTTTCGTGGAAGTCAGTCAAGAACCGCGCAGCCGTAGCGGCAGCGGATCAGCAGGAGACTACCTAAGAGGCGCCCGGGTGTCACATGCCGAATCGGCATGAACTTGTGCGCTCGCGCACAAGGGTTTTGCACCGGCGATCTCCGGCGCCGGGCGATGCTGCGCTACAATAGCGCCCGATGCAGGCCAGACAGCCGCTGGCCGCCTTCGCAAGGAGGCGGCGGGAGGAAGGTCCGGACTCCACAGAGCAGGGTGACGGTTAACGGCCGTCCGCTGAAAGCCGGCGCAAGCCGGTATAAGGCGAGGAACAGGGCCACAGAGACGAGCGTATTAAGTTACGGTGAAACGCGGTAACCTCCACCCGGAGCAATTTCAAATAGGCACGCGTTGATGTGGCTCGCGGAGCGTGCGGGTAGAAAGCTTGAGCGGCGGAGTGATCCGTCGCCTAGAGGAATGGCTGTCATAGCGGGTTTCCCGCCGTAACAGAATCCGGCCTACCGGCCTGCTTCACTGAATTTCCTTCCATTAAAACACTGCGGCCCGCGGGCACTGCGGGTTCGCGCAAGAGACCCCAGGAGACCCATGAACCAAGTAGCCGCACCCGTGCTGTTCGAAGAACTGACAGCCGCCAACGGCCGCCGTATCGGCATCGCCACCCTCGCTTCCGAAAAGACCCTGCATGCCATCTCGCTGGAGATGGTCAGCCTGCTGACGCCGCAACTGCAGCAGTGGCAGGCCGATCCTGAGGTAGCGATGGTGCTGCTGCAGGCGCAGGGCGAGAAAGCCTTCTGCGCCGGTGGCGACCTGCAGCAACTCTATCGGTCCATGCGTGAACATCACGCCTCACCCGAGCGCGAGGACATCCGCGCCAATCACTACGCGGCCGAATTCTTCGAGCAGGAATATCGCCTGGATTATCTTATCCACAGCTTCGCCAAGCCCATCCTGTGCTGGGGGCACGGCATCGTCATGGGTGGTGGCATCGGTCTGATGGCCGGTTGCAGCCATCGGGTGGTGACCGAAAAGTCGCGTCTGGCGATGCCGGAGATCACCATCGGCCTGTACCCGGACGTGGGGGGCAGCTGGTTCCTGGCACGCATGCCGGGCAAGACCGGAGTGTTTCTGGCGCTGACCGGGGCCAACCTGAACGCCAACGATGCGCTCTTCGCCGGTCTGGCCGATTACCGAGTGGCGCAGGCGGCCAAGCAGTCGGTGATCGATGCGCTGCTGCTGCAGCCGTGGGGCCAGGGGTGTGATGCGGAGTTGCTCGATCGCGTACTGGCGGCTGCGCAAGGCGCATCGGTACAGGAGGGGGCGGCGGTGTTTGCGCCGTCCAACCTGCGGACGCATTACGACCAGATCGAGGCCCTGTGCCGCCGTCCCAGTCTGCCGGAGATCGTGGACGGCATCCTCGCGCTGCAGACCGATGATCCCTGGCTGACCAAGGCCATGGCGACCCTGCGCGCCGGGTCGCCTGGTTCGGCGTGGCTAGGTTACGCCTTGCAGAAGCGGGTGCGTCCTTTGTCGCTGGCCGAGGTATTCCGGCTGGAATTCGTGGTGTCGCTGCATTGCGCGGCGCGTCCGGATTTCGTCGAGGGTATCCGTGCGCTGATCATCGAGAAGGACCAGAAGCCGCAATGGAATCCGGCTTCCCTGGGCGCTGCCACGCCGGAATGGGTGGAGGGCTTCTTTGCCGATCCCTGGTCGCCAGACCAGCATCCGCTGGCCGACCTGGGCGTCTGAACCAGCAAGCAGCCCTGGCCGCACCTCTGCGGATTAGAGGCCCAGTGTGCTCAGGCCGGGGTGGTCGGCCGGGCGCGGGGCCGAGCGGTCCCAGTGGAACTTGCGCTCGGACTCCTTGATGGGCAGGTCATTGATGGAAGCATGGCGGGTCCGCATCAGGCCATGCTCGTCGAATTCCCAGTTCTCATTGCCGTAGGAACGGTACCAGTGTCCCGAATCGTCGTGCCATTCATAGGCGAAGCGCACGGCGATGCGGTTGCCTTCGTGCGCCCAGACTTCCTTGATCAGACGGTAATCCTGTTCGCGGGTCCACTTGCGGGTGAGGAAAGTGACGATCTCGGCGCGGCCGGTGATGAAGTCGGCACGGTTGCGCCAGCGGCTGTCCTCGGTATAGGCCAGCGAAACGCGTTGCGGGTCGCAGGAATTCCAGGCGTCCTCTGCGGCGCGAGCCTTCATGGCTGCGGTCTCACGAGTGAAGAGTGGTAGCGGCGGGCGTTGCTCGGGGCTATTCATCGACGGTCTCCTCGGGTGCGCCGGACCAGCCGGCAGGTCATGGGATGTGGCGGAAGACGGGAACAAAACGCGGGTGCAACGGCATTCAGTTCATATGAAACCGAAAAAATTCTAGGCGCTACGCTCTGCCTTGGCAAACGGAGATGAGGGACGGACCGGACTTGCGAGGCGGTATGGGCAGCGCGTGCGGAGAACTGTGCTGACGATGCGGGTTACTGCGGGGAGGTCACTGCGGGGCTGTACTGCGGAGGGAAGGCGGTGGAGGGGGGAAGACGGCCGATCCGAACGGATCGGCCTCGATTTGAATGCCATGAATCTGTTTCATGGCATTCAAATGCGTGAAATTATTTCTTCTTCTTGTTCACGGCTTCCTTGAAAGCCTTGCCAGCCGAGAACTTCACGGTGGTAGCAGCGGCGATCTTGATTTCTTCGCCGGTTTGCGGGTTGCGGCCGGTACGGGCAGCGCGCTTGCCGGTGGAGAAGGAACCGAAGCCGACCAATTGCACGGTATCGCCCTTGGTCACGGCCTTGATGATGTTCTCGATGACGGAGTCCAGCGCGCGCTGAGCTGCTGCCTTGGAGATTTCGGTGTCGGCGGCGATAACGTCAACCAATTCAGATTTGTTCACTTTTAAATTCCTTTCACTGTTAAGGTGCCCAGATTTTAGCACTGGAATGAGGCGGATTCGCAAGCCCTATCTGCGTTTTCAGCCGATTTGACCTGGTCTTGACCGACCTTGATTGAAAAAAATCGACCTGCTTTTCAGCACCGTTGAACGGACCGTGGAGGCCCCGTTTTGGTGTATCGATCTCCCCAAAGACACGGATAGTAAAAGGTGGTCGGCGCCGAAGTCAAAACAAAAACGCGTCAGGGCATTCATTTGATGAAGAATTTGATCAAGAACGGTGCTCACGCGCCGGCACGTCCGCCATTTCGTCGCCCATTTCGTCGGGCATTGGCGACCCTGTTTTCTTCATCGGCTGTTCGTGTCTGATCGCGGCCGACGTCCTGGATTGGCTTTTTTATCGTTTCAGTGCACGATCGGCGAGCTTCCGGGGAACTAAAGTTGCAGTGCAAAATCCATGTCGCTTTCTCTTTGCACTCGCAAAATCGGAGGGTGGCAAGAGCTCTTTTCGAGCGCCCCGGTCACCGCCCCGAAATCGCGCACGCCAGCTCTTCCATGCCGCGCAAATCCGCGCCGTTACGCAATTCTGACGATAAACACATGTGTAAAGCTCAGGTTGCACCTTCAATGTAAATGCTAAGTCCTTCATTTTCTTCGAAAAACTTCTGAAAACGCTGTTTTAAGGAAGTGCGCTAAGTCTTTGACTTTATTAGCAAAATCCCCGTTTTTCCCTGTGTATACCGCTTGACCTGCAATAGTGCATCCTCTAAAGTGGGCGGCAGTGTCAAAAAGTGTTTTTTTGTGGGGCATTTTGTGGATTCATTTGCATTTGCCTAAGGTGACACCACACCCGATCAGCAATCTCACTCGCCAGAGGCGAAGGAAAAAACAGTGTTCCAGGGCGCGTCAGCACTCAATCTCGATGCCAAAGGACGGATGACCATTCCGGCCAAGCATCGTGACGCCCTGATTGTGCAGTGCGAAGGGCGCGCCACCGTGACGCGCCATCCGCATGGCTGCCTGCTGTTCTTCCCGCGCCCGACCTGGGAGACGCATCGCGAGCAGATCGCCAACTGGCCGATGTCGGCCCGTGCCTGGCAGCGCATCTTCCTGGGCAATGCCCAGGATGTGGAGCTCGACAGTGCCGGCCGCATCCTGATCGCGCCGGAGTTGCGCGCCGCCGTTGGTCTGCAGCGCGACGTGATGTTGCTGGGCATGGGTAGCCATTTCGAAATCTGGGATGCCGTCAAGCTGGCTGAAAGTGAAGCCGAGGCTGTGGCGGGCGGTATGCCGGATGTGTTGAGTAATTTTTCCTTCTGACGGCCGGACAAGATGAATCTGCAACCGGTGCCCGAGCTGCAGCACCGCACCGTGCTGTTGGAAGAAGCCGTGGACGCGCTGGCCATCGAGGGCGAGCGCGCCAATGGCGTTTATCTGGACGGTACCTTCGGTCGCGGCGGTCATAGTCGCGCCATCCTCTCCAGGTTGGGCCCGCAGGGCCGTCTGATCGCATTTGATAAGGACCCGTTGGCCATTGCCACGGCGCAGAAGATCGATGATGCACGCTTCGAGATCGTGCACGACAGCTTCGCGACCATGGACCAGGCGCTTGCCGAACGCGGCATCGCGCAGGTCGACGGGGTGTTGATGGATTTGGGTATTTCGTCGCCGCAGGTGGATGACGCCGCGCGCGGCTTCAGCTTTCGCTTGGATGGCCCGCTGGACATGCGCATGGATACCACGCGTGGCGTGTCGGCAGCGGATTGGCTGGCAACGGCAGACGAACAGCAGATTGCAAAGGTGATACGTGATTATGGGGAAGAACGGTTTGCTCTTCAGATTGCAAAGAAGATTGTTGCTGGCCGGGCAATCCAGCCAATTTCAAGCACACGACAGCTTGCCGCGCTCGTGGCACAGGCCGTCAAAACCCGCGAGAAAGGCAAAGATCCGGCCACTCGCACATTTCAGGCTGTACGGATTTTCGTCAATCAAGAGCTTGAAGAACTCGAGGTAGGACTGGAAAAAGCGTTCCGTCAGATGGCGCAGCACGGGAGATTGGTTGTGATCAGCTTTCACTCGCTGGAAGATCGCATCGTCAAGCAGTTCATGGCATCCAAGGCCCATGCACCGCAGCCCGACCGCCGCCTGCCGATTCGTGCGATCGACCTGCCGCAGGCCCCTGCACGCCTGCTGCCGCGGATCATGCCCAGCGCGGCTGAAGTCGAATCCAATCCGCGTGCGCGCTCGGCGGTGATGCGCGGCCTGGAGCTGATCGTGGCACCTGCCGCTGGAGTGGCTGCGTGACCGGCCGCCTGTGCCTGCTGCTGACGGCCCTGCTGGTGGCGTGCGCGCTATCGGTGGTGAGCGCCCAGTACAAGGCACGCAGCCTGTTCATCGAGCTTGAGCGCGCCCAGAGCGCGGCTCGCCAGCTTGATGTCGACTGGGCGCAATTGCAACTGGACCAGTCCACGCTGGGCAAGAACGCCCGCATCGAGGAACTGGCCCGGCGTGACCTGAACATGATGCCGGTCACCGCCGCCCGCACCCAATACCTCACCGTGGGGGCGCAATGACCAAGATGCCTCCGCGTCCCAACCTGGCAGGCAGCCGCGTGGCGGCTTCCAAGGGCGTGGCCTTCTCCTCCAATCCCATCCTGCAGGTCAAGTTGCCGGCATGGCGCTCGCGCTTCGTGCTGTTCGTGCTGTTCGTGGCCTTTGTCGCCCTGATCGTACGGGCCTTGTGGCTGCAGGGCGTGTCCACCGACTTCCTGCAGAAGCAGGGCGCCTCGCGCTACGCCCGTACCCTGGAACTGCCCGCCACGCGCGGCAAGATCACCGACCGCAATGGTCAGGTGCTGGCCTCGTCGGTGCCGGTCAAGGCGATCTGGGCCATTCCCGACGACGTCCAGGCCGCGCCCAAGGACAAGCTGGTGCAACTGGCCAAGCTGCTGGAAATGAGCGATGCCGAGCTGCGCAAGAAGCTGGATTCGGATCGCAGCTTCGTCTACCTGAAACGCCAGGTCGAGCAGGATACCGCCGACAAGATCGTCAAGCTGGGCATCCCCGGCGTGGAAACCCGCAAGGAATACAAGCGCTTCTACCCCGAGGGCGAGGTGATGGCGCACGTGGTCGGCTTCACCAACATCGAAGATGCCGGGCAGGACGGCATGGAGCTGGCCGCCCAGAAGACCCTGGCCGGCATGACCGGCAGTCGCCGCGTCATCAAGGATCGCCTGGGCCGCGTGGTGGAAGACATCGAATCCATCCGCGAGCCGCATGATGGCCGCGACCTGACCCTGTCCATCGACAGCAAGATCCAGTACATCGCCTTCACCCAACTGAAGGAAGCGGTGGAGAAATTCAAGGCCAAGGCCGGCGGCATCATCGTGGTCGACGCCAAGACCGGCGAGGTGCTGGCACTGGCCAACCTGCCCACCTACAACCCCAACGACCGCTCGGTGCTGACCGGTGCGCAGCTGCGCAACCGGGTGGTGACCGATACCTTCGAACCGGGCTCGACGCTCAAGCCGTTTACGGTGGCGCTGGCGCTGGACACCCATCGCGTCACGCCCTCCACCGTGTTCCAGACCGCGCCCGGCAAGATGACCATCGGCACCGCCACCATCGGCGACTCGCATGCCCATGGCCCGCTGACGGTGGCCCAGATCATCGAGAAATCGTCCAACATCGGTACCGCCAAGATCGCCCTGGGCATGCCGCCTGAAGAGATGTGGGAAATGTTCACCACGGTCGGCTTCGGCCAGCAGCCCAAGTTCGGCTTCCCGGGCGCCGTGGCCGGCCGCGTGCGTCCGTACAAGTCCTGGCGTCCGATCGAACAGGCCACCATGAGCTATGGTCACGGTATCTCGGTATCGCTGATCCAGCTGGCGCATGCCTACCTGATCTTCGCCCGCAATGGCGACATCATTCCGCTGTCCTTCACCAAGGTCACCGACTCGCCCATCGGCCAGCGCGTGATCTCGGCCGATACCGCCCTGCAGATGCGCCGCATGCTGGAAACCGTGGTTGCCCCCGGTGGTACCGCGCCCCAGGCCCAGGTGCCGGGTTATCGCGTGGGTGGCAAGACCGGTACCGCCTACAAGATCGAGGGCGGCAAGTATGTGCGCAAGTATGTGGCGTCCTTCTCCGGCATCGCCCCCATGTCGGACCCGCGCCTGATCATCTCGGTCATGATCGACGAGCCGCAAGGCCAGCACTATGGCGGCCCGGTGGCCGGCCCGGTGTTCGCCAACGTGGCCGCCAATGCCTTGCGTGCATTGAACGTGCCGCCGGACTCCAGCGTGACCAACATCATCATTCCCAAAGAACCGCTTGAGGAGAGCATGTAATGTCCAAGCGCGTTCTGAGCCTGCAAGAGATACTCGCCTGGCTGCGCCAGGCGGCGCCGTCTGCGCAACTGACGTCCGATTCGCGCCGCGTGGCGCCGGGCGACATCTTCTTCGCCTACGTGGGCGACGCCGACGGACGCTCCTATATCCCCGATGCCGTCGAGCGCGGTGCGGCTGCGGTCGTCTATGAAGCCGAGGGCTACACCTGGCCACAAGAGATCGACGAACCGCACCTGGCCGTGCCCGACCTCAAGGCGCAGGCCGGCGAGATTGCCGCCGCCTGGTATGGGCAGCCCGACCAGGGCATGCTGACCGTGGCCGTCACCGGTACCAATGGCAAGACCTCCTGCGCCTGGTGGCTGGGGAGCGCCCTGTCGCGCCTGCCGGGCATCAGCAATGCCGGCGTGATCGGCACGCTGGGCGTGGGCAGCTTCATCGGCGGCAAGCAGCAGGGCTTTGATGTGACCGGCTATACCACCCCGGACGCGGTGCTGCTGCAGCGCAGCCTGTCCCGGCTGGCCCAGGGGCGCGTCACGGCGCTGGCCATCGAAGCTTCCTCGATCGGGCTGGCGCAAGGGCGCATGAACGGCATGCATGTGGATGTCGCCCTGTTCACCAATTTCACGCGTGATCACCTGGATTTCCACGGTGACATGCAGACCTACGAAGACGCCAAGCGCAAGCTGTTCCAGTGGCCGGGCCTGAAGCACGCCGTGCTCAATCTGGACGATCCCATGGGCCTGCGCCTGCTGCCCTTGCTGGCGGGTCGCCAGGTGCCGGTGATCGGCTACGCGCTGGCCGAAGAGGCTGACGCCCAGGCGGACCGTATCCCCACGCTGCGTGCCAGTCAGTTGCGCAGCAGCCATGCCGGTACCGTGTTCCATGTCGATTCGCCTTTCGGCAGCGGCCAGGTCAAGACCCAGCTGGTGGGCCGCTTCAATGTCAGCAATGTGCTGGGCATCATGGGCGTGTTGCTGACGCAAGGACTGGCCTGGGACGCCGTCGTGGCGGCCGCTGCCGCCTTGACGCCCGCGCCCGGCCGCATGCAGCAGTTCGGCGGGCCGGACGTGCCACTGATCGTGATCGATTACGCCCATACCCCCGATGCGCTGGACAAGACCCTGTCCGCGCTGCGTCAGGTCGCTACCCAGCGCGGCGGCCAGCTGTGGTGCGTGTTCGGCTGCGGGGGCGATCGCGATCCGGGCAAGCGCCCGCAGATGGGCCAGATCGCCGAGCAGGCCGACCATGTGGTGCTGACCAGCGACAATCCGCGCAGCGAAGACCCGCAAGCCATCATCGAACAGATCCGCGCCGGCATGAGCCGCGTGGAACCGGTGCTGCTGGCCGACCGCGCCGGCGCCATCCTGTGGGCCATCCGCCACGCCACCAAGGCGGACGTGGTCCTGCTGGCCGGCAAGGGCCATGAGGTCTACCAGGAAATCGCCGGCAAGAAGTTGCCCTTCCTCGACGCCGACCATGTCGCCCTGGCGCTGGCTGCGCGCTCCACCATGATGGGGGGCGCATGATGCGGTTCGACTTCAGCCAGATGCTGGAATGGATCCGCACCGCCGAGGCGGCGGCCTCGGCCCATACGGTGCCTGGCGTAATCAATGCGCCGGCCGGTGAGCTGATCCTCAACGACGTCGTCACCGACAGCCGGGCGGTCAAGCCCGGCAATGTGTTTGTGGCGCTGCGCGGCGAGCGTTTCGATGCGCACGACTTCCTTGATGCCGTGGCCGCCCAGGGCGCCTCCGCCGTGGTGGTCGAACACGTACCGCCAGGCCTGACACTGCCGGCCATCGTGGTGCCGGACAGCCGCGCCGCGCTGGGCCAGATCGCCCATGGCTGGCGTCACCGCCGCGCGATCCCGGTCATCGGCGTGACCGGCAGCAACGGCAAGACCACGGTCAAGGAAATGATCGCCGCTATCCTGGCAGCCGCCTTCGGTGAAGACGGCTACCTGGGCACGCGTGGCAACTTCAATAACGAGATCGGCGTGCCGCTGACCCTGTTCCGCCTGCGCGACCAGCATCAGGCTGCCGTCATCGAGATGGGCATGAACCATCCGGGCGAGATCGCGGTCCTCTCGCGCATTGCCGCGCCGACGCTGGGCCTGGTCAACAATGCCCAGCGCGAGCACCAGGAATTCATGGCCAGCGTGGAAGCGGTGGCGCGTGAAAACGGCGCCGTGATCCGCCACCTGCCGGCCGATGGTGTGGCGGTATTCCCGGCCGACGACGACTTCACCGCCCTCTGGCGCGAAGAGGCCGGCACGCGGCGCGTGCTGAGCTTCGGCCTTACGCCGCAAGCCGATGTCAGCGCCACCTATCAGGCCGGCACGTTCGGCAGCAGCCTGCAGGTCACCGTCAAGGGGCTGGCCGTCCCCCCGGCACAGTTCAATCTCGAACTGGCCGCCGTGGGTGAACACAATGTCCGCAATGCGCTGGCAGCAGTTGCCTGCGCACTGGGTGCCGGCATCGCGGTCGAGGCCGTGGTGCGCGGGCTGGAAAGCTTTGCCCCGGTCAATGGCCGCCTGCAACGCAAGCAGGCCGTCAGCGGTGCCCTGGTGATTGACGACACCTACAATGCCAACCCCGATTCGGTGCGCGCCGCCATCGACGTGCTGGCCGCCATCAGCGGTCCACGCGTGCTGGTGCTGGGCGACATGGGCGAGGTCGGCGACCAGGGGCCGCAATTCCACGCCGAGATCGGCGCCTATGCGCACAGCCGCGGCATCCCGCTGTTGTTCGCGTTGGGCGAACTGAGCAGGCACGCCGTCGCGGCCTTCGGCGCACAGGCAAGGCATTTCGACGATATCGCTGCCCTCAATGCAGCGGTGGAGCAGGCCACACCGCAAGGTGCGACCGTTTTGGTAAAAGGTTCACGCTTCATGAAGATGGAGCGAGTTGTACAGCATCTGGTCAACGTTGAATCCAACACGCAACATCAACAGGAGACCCATTAGCATGCTGGTCTGGCTCGCACAGAATTTTCAACAGGATTTCGGCTTTCTGCGCCTGTTCAACTTCATTACCTTCCGCGCGGTGTTCGCCACGCTGACGGCGTTGTTGATCGGCATGATCGCAGGCCCGGCCGTGATCCGCATGCTGACCCGCATGAAGGTCGGCCAGGCGGTGCGCACCGATGGTCCCCAGACCCACCTGATCAAGTCCGGCACCCCCACCATGGGCGGCGTGCTGATCCTGATCGGCATTGGCATTTCCACGTTGCTGTGGGCCGACCTGTCCAACCGCTTCGTCTGGATCGTGCTGATCGTCACGCTCGGTTTTGGCGCCGTCGGCTGGGTCGATGACTATCGCAAGGTGGTCTATCGCGACCCGCAGGGCATGCGCTCGCGCGAAAAGTATTTCTGGCAGTCGCTGATCGGCCTGGTGGCAGCGTTCTACCTGGCCTTCTCGGTCTCGGAAGTGAGCAACATGAAGGTCTTCGACCTGTTCGTGGCGTGGGTACGTTCCGGCTTCAGCCTGGACCTGCCGCCCAAGGCCGACCTGATCGTGCCGTTCTTCAAGACAGTCACCTATCCGCTGGGTGTGTGGGGCTTCATCGCGCTGACCTATTTCGTCATCGTCGGCACCAGCAATGCCGTCAACCTGACCGACGGCCTGGATGGCCTGGCCATCATGCCCACCGTGCTGGTGGGTGCCGCGCTGGGCCTGTTTGCCTACCTGACCGGCAATGCCAGCTACGCCAAATACCTGTTCATCCCGCACATCCCGGGCGCCGGCGAACTGCTGATCTTCTGCGGCGCCATGGGCGGCGCGGGCCTGGCCTTCCTCTGGTACAACGCCTACCCGGCGCAGGTGTTCATGGGTGACGTCGGTGCGCTGGCGCTGGGTGGCGCGCTGGGCACCATCGCCGTGATCGTGCGCCAGGAGATCGTGCTCTTCATCATGGGTGGCATCTTCGTGGTGGAGACCCTGTCGGTGATGATCCAGGTGGCCTATTTCAAATATACGAAGAAGCGTTTCGGCACCGGCCGCCGCGTGCTGCTGATGGCGCCGCTGCACCATCACTACGAGCAGAAGGGCTGGAAGGAAACCCAGGTGGTGGTCCGTTTCTGGATCATCACCATGATGTTGGTGCTGGTGGGCTTGTCGACGCTGAAGCTGCGTTGAAGTCTGCTTCACCCCGTAGCAGGAAAGAAATCACGGCGCCCTTGCCGACCATGTCAGGGGCGCCTTTGTAGCAAGCAGGTTCTAGAGAAGTGAGTTTGGAAACAACGATGAATTACTCGGGCAAACACGTTCTGGTGCTCGGACTCGGTGAGTCCGGCCTGGCAATGGCGCGGTGGCTGGTCTACTGCGGCGCCAGCGTGCGCGTGGCCGATACCCGTGGCGAAGCGGCCCTGGCCGAGCGCCTGGCCGCCCTGCGCGGTGACGCACCCGAGGCCCAGGCCGTGTTGGGCCAGGCCTTGTCGCCCTCCCTGCTGGAGGGCGTGGACTTCGTCGCCGTCAGCCCGGGCCTGGCGCCCGATGGCGAACTGGCCCCCTTGATGCCGGCCATCGCCGAGCGTGGCCTGCCGCTGTGGGGTGAGATCGAACTGTTCGCCCAGGCGCTGGCCGCCTTGCGCGAAGAAACGCTGTACCAGCCCAAGGTCCTGGCCATCACCGGCACCAACGGCAAGACCACGGTGACGCGCCTGACCGGTCTGCTGTGCCAGCGCGCCGGCCTGTCGGTGCAAGTGGCCGGCAATATCAGCCCGGCCGCGCTGGATGTGCTGCGCGAAGCGGTGATCCGGGACAAGGTCTTCCTGGCCGAACTGGCCGAGCAGGATGCGATCGCCGCAGCCCAGGCGCAGGCCGAAGCCGAGGCGCAAGCCGCCCAGCAAGCCGTGCTGGATGCCCAGCAGGCGGCCGAGGCCGAAAAGCATCGTCGCGCCGCCGCCCGTATCGAAGAAGCGGCAGCGATTGCCGTGCCGGTGCTGCAGGCCGATCTGCCGGCTGATTCGTCCGCCGAACCGTCCGCAGATTCGTCTGCTGATCTGTCGCCTGATGCATCCGCTGCCCCGCAGCTGGATCTGCTGGCAACGGCCGACGACGGCGAAGCGACCGGACCGGTGCAACAGCCGCACGAGGCTGTCGAAGCAGACCTGCCCGCCGCTGAGATTACTGAGGCCGCTGAGACCACCGGGGCGACCGAAGCCCCTGAAAACGCTGAGCTGGCCGAAGCGCCGGTCGCTGCAGAAACAGTCGATCCCACCGTCGCCGCCACCCTGGAAGTGGCTTCCGACGTCGTGCCGCAGGCCGATCCCGATATGCCCGCCACGACTGGCGAAGCCATGAACCTGGGCGACTTCATGGAAGTCTCGCGAAAGGCTGAAGAAGACGCGCTGGTGGAAGTCCCGCCACCGCCGCCGCCCGAGCCGACCTACCGTGGCAGCATGCCGCAGGCCTGGGTGCTGGAGCTGTCCAGCTTCCAGTTGCATACCACGCACAGCCTGCAGCCGCATGCGGCCACCGTGCTCAACCTGACCCAGGACCATCTGGACTGGCACGGCAGCATGGAAAACTATGCCGCCGACAAGGCCCGCATCTTCGGTCAGGGCACGGTGCGCGTGCTCAATCGTGACGATGCGCTGGTGATGGAGATGGCCTCCGGCGCCGCGCCGCTGTCGACCTTCGGCCTGGACGAACCGACCGCGCCCAACAGCTTCGGCCTGGTCAACGACAATGGCATGCAGTGGCTGGCCAATGCCTTCGTGCATGAAGACGACGAGGTGCCGGAAGGCAAGCGGCGCCGCAAGCAGAAGGACATGCTGCCGCCTCCGGTCACCCTGAAGCGCCTGATGCCGGCTGATGCCCTCAAGATCCGCGGCGCCCACAACGCCATGAATGCACTGGCCGCGCTGGCCCTGTGCCGCGCCATCGACCTGCCGATGGCGCCGCTGCTGCACGGCCTGCGCGACTACACCGGCGAGCCGCACCGGGTGGAGCTGGTCGGCGTGATCCAGGAAGTGGATTACTACGACGACAGCAAGGGCACCAATGTCGGCGCCACCGTGGCGGCCCTGAACGGCCTGGGCCTGGGTGGTCGTCCGAACCGCATCGTGCTGATTGCCGGTGGCGACGGCAAGGGCCAGGACTTTTCGCCGCTGGACCTGCCGGTGCAGAAATATGCACGCGCCGTGCTGCTGATCGGTCGTGACGCTCCCGCCATTCGCGCCGCGCTGGCCGACAGCGGTGTCGAGCTGATCGATTGCGTCAGCCTGGAAGCCGCCGTCGAAAAAGCCGGCGAGATCGCGCGCGCCGGCGACATCGTGCTGCTGTCCCCGGCCTGCGCCAGCCTGGACATGTTCCGCAACTACGCCCATCGTGCCGAGGTCTTCGTGGACGCGGTGCGTGAGCTGGCGCTCTCGCGTGGCGAGGTACTGGCATGAAACTGAACCTGTCCTCGATGCGCAGCTTGCTGGGTGGCCTCAAGGAGGCTGCGCCGGTGGCCGCCGGCCGGGTCCGTGCCGGTCGCGGCAGCGCATCGGGCAGCATCGGTCTGGAGCAGCGTTCACGCATGATGGAATACGACCAGCCGCTGATCTGGGTGGTCCTGCTGCTGATGCTGTTCGGCATGGTGATGGTGTATTCGGCCTCGGTGGCCTTGCCGGATTCGCCCAAGTACGCGTCCTATTCGAACTACCATTTCCTGATGCGCCAGGCGATCTTCATCGTGCTCTCTATCGTCGCCGGTGCGCTGGCTTTCCGCGTGCGCATCGAGACCTGGCAGAAGTGGGCGCCCTACCTGTTCGGCATCACCCTGATCCTGCTGCTGATGGTGCTGGTGCCGGGCGTGGGCAAGGGCGTCAACGGCGCCAAGCGCTGGCTCTCGCTGAAGATCATCAACCTGCAGCCTTCCGAACTGATGAAGCTGTTCATCGTCCTCTATGCGGCCGATTACACGGTGCGCAAGCAGGCGGTGATGCACAAGCTGGTCAAGGGTTTCTTCCCGATGGCCGCAGCGGTCGGCCTGGTGGGCCTGTTGCTGCTGCTGGAACCCGACCTGGGCGCGTTCGGCGTGATCGTCTGCATCGCCATGGGCATCCTGTTCCTGGGCGGTATCAATGGCGTCTGGTTTGGCGGCATCGGCGCTACGCTGGTGGGCGTGTTCTCGCTGGTGATCGTGACTTCGCCCTGGCGGCGCGAGCGCATCTTCGCCTATCTCAATCCCTGGGAAGAAGAAAATGCGTTGGGCAAAGCCTACCAGCTGTCGCACTCGCTGATCGCCTTCGGGCGGGGCGAGCTGTTCGGCGTGGGCCTGGGCAGCAGCGTGGAAAAATTGCATTACCTGCCGGAGGCGCATACCGACTTCCTGCTGGCCGTGATCGGCGAGGAACTCGGTTTCGTCGGCGTGCTGGTGGTGGTGCTGCTGTTCTACTGGCTGGTCAAGCACGCCTTCGAGATCGGCCGCCAGGCCATCGCGCTGGACCTGACCTTCGCCGGCCTGGTGGCCAAGGGCATCGGCATCTGGCTGGGGGTGCAGGCTTTCATCAACATGGGCGTGAACCTGGGTCTCCTGCCCACCAAGGGCCTGACCTTGCCGCTGATGAGCTACGGCGGATCGGGCGTGCTGTTGAACTGCGTCGGTCTGGCCATCCTGTTGCGCATCGATTACGAAAACCGGGTCCTGATGCGCGGAGGTCGCCTATGAGCGCGCCACGCAAGTTGCTGATCATGGCGGCCGGGACCGGTGGTCATATCTTCCCCGGCCTGGCCATTGCCGAGACCATGCGCGCGCGTGGCTGGCAGGTATCCTGGCTGGGCACCACGCACGGTATGGAGCGCGATCTGGTCCCGCGCCACGGCGTGGAGATGGACAGCATCGTCTTCGCCGGTCTGCGCGGCAAGGGCCTGATGCATACGGTCAAGGGCGTGTGGCGCCTGGCGGCGAGCTTCTTCCATTGCTTCCGCATCCTCGGCCAGCGTCGCCCGGACGTGGTGCTCGGCATGGGGGGCTACGTCACCGTGCCGG
This sequence comes from Herbaspirillum sp. BH-1, assembly GCF_002870055.1. Lineage (NCBI taxonomy): Bacteria > Pseudomonadati > Pseudomonadota > Betaproteobacteria > Burkholderiales > Oxalobacteraceae > Herbaspirillum > Herbaspirillum sp. BH-1. The sequence continues at coordinate 154,119 of NZ_PKOI01000009.1, forward strand.
GTGGTGCGATGGCACGCCTGCGCGGCAAGCCGCTGGTGCTGGTCAATGCCGACGCGGCGCTGCTGCTGTCCAACAAGACCCTGACGCCGCTGGCCGACAAGGTGCTGTTCGGTTTCCCCGCCGATTTCGGCCGGGCCGCCGGCAAGGCCGAGGTCACCGGCAATCCGGTGCGCAAGGAAATCATCGCCCTGCCGCAACCGGGCGAGCGTTATGCCACGCGTACCGGCCCGCTGAAGATCCTGGTGGTGGGTGGCAGCCTGGGTGCCAAGGTACTGAACGACAACGTGCCTGCTGCACTGGCCCGGCTGCCTGCCGAGTTGCGCCCGCAAGTCACGCATCAGTCAGGCAAGCAGCATATCGTCGCGCTGCGCGCGGCCTATGACGCTGCCGGCGTACAGGCCGAGGTGCTCGATTTCATCGACGACATGCCGCGTCGCTACGCCGAGGCCGATCTGGTGATCTGCCGTGCCGGCGCGATCACGGTCTCCGAGCTGACCGCCGCTGGCGTGGCCAGTGTGCTGGTACCGCTGGCGGTCTCGACGACCTCGCACCAGATCGACAACGCCAGGTGGATGGCCGCCAACAAGGCGGCGATCCACCTGCCCCAACGCGAACTGACGCCGGAACATCTGGCCGGTTTGCTGCAGAAACTGGACCGCGCTGCATGCCATGAAATGGCGCAGGCGGCATACGAACAGGGCCGGCGCGATGCCAACGAGGCAATCGCGCGCGTGCTGGAAGGACTGGTAACACCATGAAGCATCGCGTCAAGAACATCCACTTCGTCGGTATCGGCGGCTCCGGGATGAGCGGCATCGCCGAGGTTCTGCTGAACCTGGGCTATGGCGTCTCCGGCTCCGATCTGGGCAGCAACGCGGCCACCCAGCGCCTGGCGCAACTGGGTGCCTGCATCCGCTACGGCCATGCGGCCGAGAACATCGAGGGCGCCGACGCCATCGTCACCTCCACCGCCGTCAAGGGCGACAATCCGGAAGTGCTGGCAGCGCGCAAGAAACACATCCCCATCGTGCCGCGTGCGGTGATGCTGGGCGAGCTGATGCGCCTGAAGAAGGGCATCGCCATCGCCGGCACCCATGGCAAGACCACCACCACCAGCCTGGTGGCCAGCGTGCTGGCGCAGGGCGGTCTGGACCCCACCTTCGTCATCGGCGGTCGTCTCACCAGCGCCGGCGCCAATGCCAAGCTGGGTACCGGGGAATTCATCGTGGCCGAGGCCGACGAGTCCGATGCCTCGTTCCTGAACCTGATGCCGGTCATCGAGGTGATCACCAATATCGACGCCGATCACATGGAGACCTACAACCATGACTTCGCGCGTCTGAAGCAGGCCTTCGTCGAATTCACCCAGCGCCTGCCGTTCTACGGCGTGGCCGTGCTGTGCCTGGATGATCCGCACGTGCGCGAGATCATGCCGATGGTCTCCAAGCCCATCCTCACCTACGGCTTCCATGAAGACGCCGACGTGCGTGCCATCGACGCCAAGGCGGTGGACGGCAAGATGGAATTCACCGTAATCCAGGACGGTTACGCTCCCATGCAGGTGAGCCTGAACCAGCCCGGCATGCACAACGTGCAGAACGCCTGCGCCGCCATCGCCATTGCCCGCGAGCTGGACGTGGATGACGCCGCCACCCAGAAGGCGCTGACCGAATTCAATGGCGTCGGTCGCCGCTTCACCCGCTACGGCGAAGTGCCGATCACCGATGCCCAGGGCAAGCCGGCCGGCCACTTCACGCTGGTGGACGACTACGGTCACCATCCGGTCGAAACCGCCGCCACCATCGCCGCCGCCCGTGGCGCCTATCCGGGCCGCCGGCTGGTGCTGGCCTTCCAGCCGCACCGCTATACCCGCACCCGCGATCTGTTCGAGGACTTCGTCAAGGTGCTGTCCTCGCCGGACGTGCTGGTGCTGGGTGAGGTCTATGCGGCCGGTGAATCGCCCATCGTGGCCGCCGACGGCCGCTCGCTGGCGCATGCCCTGCGTGCTGCCGGCAAGGTGGAGCCGGTATTCGTCGATGACATCGGCGACATGCCCGAGACCATCCGCAACGTGGTGCGCGATGGCGATGTGGTCATGACCATGGGTGCGGGATCGATTTCCGCCGTACCGGCGCGCCTGGTGGCGCAGGCCGGCGGCAAGAACGAACAGGGGGCCGCATGATCAGCCAGGACCAGATCAAGGCCTTCGGCCGCGTCGGCGTGCTCTTCGGCGGCCGTTCGGCCGAACGCGAAGTGTCGATGATGTCGGGCAACGGCGTGCTGCAGGCCTTGCGCAGCAAGGGCGTGGATGCGTATCCCTTCGACCCCGCCGTGCGCTCGCTGGGCGAACTGCAGGCCGAGAAGTTCGATCGCGTCTTCATCGCCCTGCATGGCCGCTATGGTGAAGACGGCACCCTGCAGGGTGCGCTGGAACAGATGGGCCTGCCCTATACCGGCCCCGGTGTGATGGCTTCCAGCATCGCCATGGACAAGGTCATGACCAAGCGCATCTGGCTCTCGCACGGCCTGCCCACGCCGCGCTTCCTGACGCTGGATGCCAAGGCCACCGGCCGCGAGCAGCTGCGCCTGGTACCGGACGAACTGGGCCTGCCGCTGATGCTCAAGGCCCCGCACGAAGGCTCGACCATCGGCATCGCCAAGGTCAACGGCTATTCGGACATGCAGGAAGGCTTCGACCTGTGCGCCCGCTATGACAGCGTGGTGCTGGCCGAAGAATTCATCCGCGGCCGCGAGTTGACCGTGCCGGTGCTGGGAACGGGCCGTGAGGCGCGTGCCTTGCCGGTCATCGAGATCCGCGCACCGGAGGGTAACTATGATTACCAGAACAAGTATTTCACCGATGACACAAAATATTTGTGTCCGGCCCCGCTTGACGAGGAACTGACGCGCCATCTGCGTGATCTGGCGGTACAGGCTTTCAATGCGCTGGGTTGCCGCGGCTGGAGCCGGGTCGATTTCATGTTGCGCGAAACCGATGGCAAGGCCGAACCCTATCTGCTGGAAATCAACACCTCGCCCGGCATGACCGGTCATTCGCTGGTGCCGATGGCGGCCAAGGCGGTGGGCATGAGCTATGAGGACCTGTGTTGCGAAATCCTGCAGATGGCGGCGCTGGACATGACGCCTTCCAAGGACTGGACGCCGCAGGCGGGCCAGTCGTGATGGTTCGGGTCTAAGGGAGCGCGCGCGTCGATGTGGCAGGACGTCAAGATGCTCAACGCCATCAGCAGTGCGCTCATTGCGCTGGTGCTGCTGGCTCTGGTGGCATCCGGTTTGTGGTGGGTGGCGCAGCGGCCGATGTTTACGCTGCACACGATACGTATCGAGTCCGCCGGCGAGTTGCCGCTGGAAAAGGTCAATGCGTTGACGGTGCGGGCGACGGCGGTGCCGCGCATCCACGGCAATTTCTTCACCGCCGACCTGACGGCGGTGCGGGCGGCCTTCGAAGCCGTGCCCTGGGTGCGCAAGGCCATGGTGCGGCGCGAATGGCCGGACCGGCTGGTGGTGAAGATCGAGGAACACAAGGCCCTGGGCACCTGGGGTGAAGATGGCAAGTTGTTGTCGCAGAAGGGCGATGTGTTTACCGCCAACCTGGCCGAGGCCGAGGACGACGGTGACCTGCTGGAATTCGATGGCCCGCCCGGCAGCGAGCAGCAGGTGGTGGCGCGGCTGGCGCTGTTCCGCCAGTGGTTCGCACCGATCAAGCTGGAGCCGGAGTCGCTGGTGCTGTCCAATCGCTATGCCTGGACGGTGCGCCTGGACAACGGCATGACGGTCGAACTGGGGCGCGACCAGGGCGATGCGGTCCTGAAGGAACGTGTGGCAAGGCTGGTGGCGGTGTATCCGCAACTGCTGGAAAGATTGCAGGGCAAGATAGAAAGTGTCGACTTGCGCTATCCCAACGGGATGGCGTTGAAGGCGGATGGCATGGTGCTGGCGGCAATGAACGGGAAAAAGAAATAAGCGGAACGCTATGACAAAAGACGCAAAAAATCTGATCGTCGGCCTGGACATCGGCACCTCGAAAGTGGTGGCGGTGGTGGCCGAGGTGCTGCCCGACGGCCGCCATGAAGTGATCGGGCTGGGGCAGTCCGAATCCAAGGGGCTCAAGAAGGGGGTGGTGGTCAATATCGAAGCCACCGTCGAATCCATCCAGCGCGCCCTGGAAGAGGCCGAGCTGATGGCCGACTGCAAGATCCGCAATGTCTATACCGGCATTGCCGGCAGCCACATCCGCAGCTTCAACTCCAGCGGCATGGTGGCCATCAAGGACAAGGAAGTCACGGCGGCCGACGTCTCCCGCGTGATCGAGACCGCCAAGGCGGTCAACATCCCGACCGACCAGCAATTGCTGCACACGGTGCCGCAGGAATTCATCGTCGACAACCAGGAAGATGTGCGCGAGCCCATCGGCATGAGCGGCATCCGCCTGGAAGTGAAGGTCCACATCGTCACCGGCGCGGTGTCGGCGGTGCAGAACATCGTCAAGTGCGTGCGCCGCTGCGGCCTGGAAGTCTCGGACCTGATCCTGCAACCGATGGCCTCGGCCGATTCGGTGCTGACCACCGACGAGCGCGAGCTGGGCGTGGTGCTGGTCGATATCGGCGGCGGCACCACCGACGTGGCGGTGTTCACCGAAGGCGCGATCCGGCACACCGCGGTGATTCCGATTGCCGGCGACCAGATCACCAACGACATCGCCATGGCCCTGCGCACGCCGACGCTGGAGGCCGAAGAGATCAAGCTGCGTTATGGCGTGGCCAAGCAGATCCTGGCTGATCCGACCGAGACCCTGGAAGTGCCGGGCCTGGGCGATCGCAATCCGCGCACGCTGTCGCGCCAGGCGCTGGCGGCGGTCATCGAGCCGCGTGTGGAGGAGCTGTTCGCGCTGGTGCACCAGGTGGTGCGCGAGTCGGGTTACGAAGAGGTGCTGTCCTCCGGCATCGTCCTTACCGGCGGCTCGGCGATGATGCCGGGTATGACCGAACTGGCCGAAGACATCTTCTTGAAGCCGGCCCGCCTGGGAACGCCCGAATACAGCGGCCAGCTGGCCGACGTGGTGCGCAGCCCGCGCTACTCGACCGTGCTGGGCCTGCTGCAGGAAGCCAAGAAGCAATACCTGCGCGGCTACATCGTGACCCGCCAGGAAGGCTCGGTGAAGGCGGTCTGGCAGCGCATGAAGGAATGGTTCCTCGGCAACTTCTGAGGACCGCATCCCGCAGGCTATACGGGCGGGCTGTGGAATGCATCAGGATGTAAAAGCATTGGTGGGCGCTGGCGTAACGGCTGTAGGGTTCAGGCAGTCGAGATGGACGGGACGCCAGCAGATGGGCAGGACGGTTTTGTTGGGATAGGTAGCAGGCATGACTCGCAACATGCATTCGTGGCATTCGTAGCATCGGCAGTATTGGTTTCAAAAGTTAAAGCAGCAACAACAGGGAATTGAACGTATAGACAGCAGTGATCAGTTGCTAGTCGTCACACCGCGTGATGCCTATCAACTGCCAGCTGCAGGACACATATATTTAAAGGAGTCATCATGGAAATCGATATGGTCGACAATGCGACGCTGGGGACGATCATCAAGGTCGTTGGCGTTGGCGGTGCTGGCGGCAATGCCGTGCAGCACATGATTAACAAGGGTGTCTCTGGCGTCGAATTCATCGCCGCCAACACGGATGCCCAGGCGCTCAAGCAATCCAAGGCGCATAACGTCATCCAGATCGGTGATACCGGTCTGGGCGCCGGCATGCAGCCTGACGTCGGTCGCCGTCTGGCCGAGGAAACCCGTGCCCGCATCGAAGATTCCCTGCGCGGTGCGCACATGGTCTTCATCGCCGCCGGCATGGGTGGCGGCACCGGCACGGGTGCTGCACCGGTGGTGGCGCAGGTGGCCAAGTCGCTGGGCGCGCTGACCGTAGCCGTGGTCTCCAAGCCGTTCTCCTACGAAGGCCAGAAGTGCATGGACATCGCCGACGCCGGTCTGGAAGAGCTGACCCAGCACGTCGATTCGCTGATCATCATTCTCAATGAAAAGCTGGAAGAGATCTACGAAGACGACAGCATGATCGAATGGCTGTCCCATGCTGACGACGTGCTCAACAACGCCGTGGCCGGTATCGCCGAGATCATCAATGTCCCGGGCCATATCAACGTCGACTTCAACGACGTCAAGACCATCATGGGCGAGCAGGGCAAGGCCATGATGGGTACCGCCACCGCTGCCGGCGTGGACCGCGCCCGCGTGGCCGCCGAGCAGGCCGTGGCCTCGCCGCTGCTGGATGGCATCGACCTGTCGGGCGCCCGCGGCGTGCTGGTCAACGTGACCGCCAGCCGTGGCCTGAAGGGTAAGGAAATCAAGGAAGTGATGGCGACCGTGCGCGCCTTCGCTGCCCCTGACGCTTCCATCGCCCAGGGTATCGCCTACGACGACAGCATGGGCGACGAGATCCGCGTCACCGTGGTGGCCACCGGCCTGGGCCGTGCCCGCAAGGCCGTGCAACTGGTGCAGACCCCGGTCATGCGTACCGGTACCCACAACGAACCGATGATGGCCGTCGGTGGCGTCATGCCGCAAGGCGCAGCGCAACCGGCTGCTGCCTTCGGTGGCCTGAAGGCTCCGGCCGTGTGGCGTCGCGAGTCGGCTTCCGACACCGTGCGCGCGCTGGAAAAGAACGGCATGGAAACCTACGACATCCCGGCCTTCCTGCGCAAGCAGGCGGACTGAGTCGGGTGTTCGGCGCTGGCCTGCGCAGTCGAAGCAGGCCGGCCGGTTCCGAGGCATACTAACGCCGCGCCTGGTGCGCGGCGTTTTTTCGTGCGTCGCCTGCGGGCAACTCATCTGTCCGATCGATCAATCGGGCCAGATTCATCACCTAGATCACTTATACAACCAGACGAGGAAACACCATGACCATCAAGATCGGCGACCGCCTGCCCGAAGGCACCCTGACCGAATTCATCGAGACCGAGACCGAAGGCTGCAGCCTGGGCCCCAACGCCTTCAAGGTGTCCGACCTGGTCAAGGGCAAGAAGATTGCCTTGTTCGCCCTGCCCGGCGCCTTCACCCCGACCTGTTCGGCCAAGCACGTGCCGGGCTACATCGCCCTGGCGGACCAGTTCAAGGCCAAGGGTGTGGACGAGATCTGGTGCCTTTCGGTCAACGACGCCTTCGTCATGGGCGCCTGGGGCCGCGACCAGAAGGCCACCGGCATCGTGCGCATGTTCGGCGACGGCAGCGCCACCTTCACCAAGGCACTGGGCATGGAGTTCGACCTGACCGAACGCAACATGGGCGTGCGTTCGCAGCGCTATTCGATGCTGCTGGAAGATGGCGTGGTCAAGCAGCTGAACCTGGAAGCACCGGGCAAGTTCGAGGTGTCCAACGCCGAGACCCTGCTGGGCCAACTGGGCTGATTTCCTCCGGGAATCCTGCGACGGCATGCTGCGGCATGCCGTTTTGCTTTGTGGAAATGGCAAGTCGTGCAAGAAGTCGTCGCGAGACCGCACTGACGGGTCGTTGCAGATGGGAACGATTTGCAACAAAGCCGCGCCGTAGCGGGGCGACGAGCGGGCATCTTGGCTATAATGGCCGGATGTTGAAACAGCGCACAATCAAGAATCTGGTCAAGACCACGGGCGTCGGTCTGCACTCCGGCACCAAGGTCGAGCTGACCCTGCGCCCGGCCGCGCCCGATACCGGCATCATCTTCCGTCGCGTCGACCTGGACCCGGTGGTCGAGCTGCCGATGATGGCCACCGGCGTGGGCGACACCCGCATGGCCTCGACCCTGACCAAGGATGGCGCCAAGGTTTCCACCGTCGAACACCTGCTGTCGGCCTGCGCCGGTCTGGGCATCGACAACCTGTATATCGATCTGACCGCCGAAGAAATCCCCATCATGGATGGCTCGGCCTCGTCCTTCGTCTTCCTGCTACAGCAGGCCGGCCTGCAGGAACAGAATGCGGCCAAGAAATTCATCCGCGTCAAGAAGCCGGTGGAAGTGCGCGAAGGCAGCGGTGACAAGGAAAAATGGGCGCGCCTGGAACCCTATGACGGTTTCCGCCTGAAGTTCTTCATCGAATTCAACCACCCCGCCGTGGATGGTACCGGCCAGGTCGCCGAAGTTGATTTCGGCATCGACTCCTACGTCAAGGAAATCGCCCGCGCGCGCACCTTCGGTTTCATGCAGGACGTCGAAACCCTGCGCGGCATGGGCCTGGCGCGGGGCGGTTCCTTCGAGAACGCCATCGTCATGGACGAGTACCGCATCCTCAACGCCGACGGCCTGCGCTACGACAACGAGTTCGTGCGCCACAAGATCCTGGACGCCATCGGCGACCTCTACATCATCGGCCATCCCTTGCTGGCCAGCTACGACGCCCACAAGTCCGGCCACGGGCTCAACAACCTGTTGCTGCGCGAACTGCTGTCGCAACCCGACGCCTATGAAATCGTCAGCTTCGACAAGCTGGAGCAGGCGCCGCAGACCTACGTCATGCAGGCCAAGCAGGAGTGGGCGCTGAACTGATCGCTTAACCGCACAGCAGCAGCCCTGAATGCAGACGCCCCGGCCAGGACCGGGGCGTTTCTTTTTGGCGCTGCAGAGTGGGCTGGTAAAAAATCTTGTAAATCTTTTATCAGGACAGGGGCGGGCGGGTCTAGCTTCCCTCGGGAAATGGCGACGATTCCCCTGCCTGCTTGGACGATCTGCGACCGTCGCGACGCCGTATCATGGCATCGATCGCTTCCTTCAGACCCTGACTGCGCGGGTCGCTGGCCAGCGTACTGCTGAGCTCGGCGAAGGAGGAGAGGGCGCCCTCGGTCAGCTCCAGCACCCGTTTGGGCGGAGGCGGAGGGGCAGTTTTGCCAACTTGCACTTTGATTCGGATTGAATTAACCTGCCATCCGTCCTTCAGCAGGCGGTCCTGCAGCCTCGGGGTTTGCTGCTTCAACCGGGCCGCCAGCGCTGCATTGGGTGCGCTCATGACCAGCACGCCAGCTTCGAACTGCAAGATCTGACACGCGGCAAACATCGCCGGCAACGACGCGGCGACCGACTGCTGCAGCGTGCCCATGCGAGCCAGGGCGGGCAAGAGCGCCGCCATCGTCGAATTCGACCGCAAGAAATCCGCGGCTCCCTTCGTGCTCTTCGCCATGCGTTGGGCGCTCGTGGGGGCAGGCCGATAAGGGGTGAACGTAGATGGGTACTTCATCTTTAAACCTTATCACATCCGGTGTCTGACCGGCCGGAGACCAAGGAGCAAAGATGCAAATTATCCTGCTGCACCCCCGTTTCACCAAAGCCCGTTCCGTCACGCTGGGCAGCAAGCACCTGTTCATCCTGATGTTCCTGCTGGTCGGCCTGATCGCCGGCTCCTCGACACTGATCACCTACTTCCTGCTGCGCCAGGCCGGAGACCCCGATGCCTCCCCGCTGCTGCACAAGCTGGCGGTATCGATGAGCCAGGAAGAGGACGGCCGCAACGAAAAATTCCTCAAGGAAAACCTGGCCATGATGGCCGTCAAGGTCGGCGAGATGCAGGCCCAGATGATGCGCCTGGATGCGCTGGGCGAGCGGGTGCAGGGCCTGGCCGGCATCCGTCCCGAGGAATTCAACTTCAAGGAGTCGCCCGGTCGCGGCGGCGCCGAAGTCTCCAGCCTGGCCGGTCCGGGCCGCGATGTCGGCCTGGACGAGTTGCGCCGCATGCTGGACAACCTGGCCGTGGATGCCGGGCATCGCACCGATTACCTCAACGCCGTCGAATCCACCCTGATGGGGGACAAGATCAAGTCGCGCCTGTTGCCGACCAACCAGCCGGTCAACGTCGCCTACAATTCGTCCAGCTTCGGCTGGCGCCTGGACCCCTTCACCGGCCACAACGCCTTCCATGAAGGCCTGGACTTCCCCGCTGCGGTCGGTACGCGCATCGTCGCAGCGGCGGCCGGCGTGGTGATCGCCTCGGAATATCATTACCAGTTTGGCAACATGCTGGAAATCGACCACGGCAACAACATCATCACCCGTTACGCCCACGCCTCGCGCCTTTATGTGAAGGTGGGCGACATCGTCAAGCGCGGCCAGCATGTGGCCGATGTTGGCTCCACCGGCCGTTCCACTGGCGCCCACCTGCATTTCGAGGTACGCATCCGTGGCATCGCCCAGGACCCGCGCAAGTTCCTGGCGCTGGGAGCCAATGGTGGCAACCAGCCCAAGCAGATGCCGGTGTTCGTGGCCGGTCGCTGAGCCCTGGCCTCTGGCCGGGCGCGCCGGCCTGAATATTTCTTCACGCGCCCCTTCCATCTTGAAACCTTGCAAACCTGCCCGATCTAAGGCTTTACCGCCTCGGGCCGGGCCGTAAAGCCATTGGCGCGGGCCTGCGTGCTAAAATCCATGGTTTATTTTCGGGCGTTGTCGGCCGGAACCCCACGGCCGGGTGCCAAACGTCTATCTGCCGGATCATTCATCGGCGCTTTTATAGAATCCAAGCATGTCATTCCTGACCAAGATTTTCGGCAGCCGTAACCAGCGTCTGCTCAAACAATATCAAAAAATCGTCCGCCAGATTAACGCGCTGGAGCCCTCGGTCGAGAAGCTGACCGATGCTGAACTGCAAGCCAAGACGCCCGAATTCAAGCAACGCATCGCCGGCGGCGAAGCGCTCGACGCGATCCTGCCGGAAGCCTTTGCGGTCTGCCGCGAAGCCAGCCGTCGCGTGCTCAAGATGCGCCACTTCGATGTCCAGCTGATCGGTGGCATGGCCCTGCACTTCGGCAAGATCGCAGAAATGCGCACCGGCGAAGGCAAGACCCTGATGGCGACCCTGCCGGCCTACCTCAATGCCCTGGCCGGCAAGGGCGTGCACGTGGTGACCGTCAACGACTACCTGGCCCAGCGCGACGCCGACGACATGGGACAACTCTACAGCTGGCTGGGCCTGACCACCGGCGTGAACCTGTCGCAGATGGAGCACGATGTCAAGCAGGAGGCCTACGCGGCCGACATCACCTACGGCACCAACAACGAATTCGGCTTCGACTACCTGCGCGACAACATGGTCTTCGATGCCGACGACCGCGTACAGCGCGCCCTGAACTTCGCCATCGTCGACGAAGTGGACTCGATCCTGATCGACGAAGCGCGTACCCCGCTGATCATCTCCGGCCAGGCCGAGAACCACACCGAGCTGTACCACAAGATGAACGCCGTGCCGCCGCTGCTGACGCTGCAGATCGGCGAGGAAACCCCGGACGGCAAGGGCAAGATCGAAGTCCCGGGCGACTACACCAAGGATGAGAAGAGCCACCAGGTGCTGCTGACCGAATCCGGTCACGACAAGGCCGAGGAAATCCTCACCCAGATGGGCTTGCTGGCCGAAGGCGCCTCGCTCTACGACGCCGCCAACATCACCCTGATCCACCACCTGTACGCCGCCCTGCGCGCCCACACCCTGTACCACCGCGACCAGCACTATGTGGTGCAGAACGGCGAAGTGGTGATCGTGGACGAATTCACCGGTCGTCTCATGACCGGCCGCCGCTGGTCCGACGGCCTGCATCAGGCGGTGGAAGCCAAGGAAGGCGTGAAGATCCAGAACGAGAACCAGACCCTGGCCTCGATCACCTTCCAGAACTACTTCCGCATGTACGGCAAGCTCTCCGGCATGACCGGCACGGCCGATACCGAAGCCTACGAATTCCAGGAAATCTATCACCTGGAAACCGTGGTGATCCCGCCCAACCGTCCCAATGCCCGCAAGGACCGCCAGGACCAGGTCTACAAGACCGCGCAAGAGAAGTACATGGCGATGGTCAAGGACATCCAGGACTGCTACGAGCGCGGCCAGCCCGTGCTGGTGGGCACCACCTCGATCGAGAACTCGGAACTGCTGTCGGGCATCCTGACCAAGTCCAAGCTGCCGCACAACGTCCTGAACGCCAAGCAGCACGCCCGCGAAGCCGAGATCGTGGCCCAGGCCGGCCGTCCCAAGATGATCACCATCGCCACCAACATGGCCGGTCGCGGTACCGACATCGTGCTGGGCGGCAACATGGGCAAGCAGATCCAGCTGATCGAGGCCGACGAATCCCTGTCGGACGCCGACAAGGCCGCCAGGTCGCAGCAGCTGCGCGATGAATGGCAGTCCCTGCACGACCACGTGGTCAATGCCGGCGGCCTGCACATCATCGGTACCGAACGTCACGAATCGCGTCGCGTGGACAACCAGCTGCGTGGCCGTTCCGGCCGCCAGGGCGATCCGGGTTCTTCGCGCTTCTACCTGTCGCTGGACGATGCGCTGCTGCGCATCTTCGCGGGCGATCGCGTGCGCGCCATCATGGACCGCCTGAAGATGCCCGAAGGCGAACCGATCGAGGCCGGCATCGTCAGCCGCTCCATCGAATCGGCCCAGCGCAAGGTGGAAGCCCGCAACTTCGACATCCGCAAGCAACTGCTGGAATACGACGACGTCGCCAACGACCAGCGCAAGGTGATCTACCAGCAACGTAACGAGCTGCTGGAATCGGTGGAAATGGCCGAGATGATCGCCTCCCTGCGCGATGGCGTCTTCACCGACCTGTTCCGCCAGTACGTGCCGGCCGAGTCGATGGAAGAGCAGTGGGACATCCCGGGCCTGCAAGCCGCGCTGACCGGAGAATGGCAGCTCGACGTCTCGCTGGAAGCGATGCTGGCGGCCGAGCCGGACCTGTCCGACGAAGACCTGCTGGAGCGCCTGCTGACCGCTGCCAAGGATGCCTACGACGCCAAGGTCGCCGTGGTCGGCGTGGATGCCTTCGCCGGTTTCGAGCGCAGCGTCATGCTGCAGAGCATCGACAACCACTGGCGCGAACACCTGGCCGCGCTGGATCACCTGCGCCAGGGTATCCACCTGCGTGGTTATGCGCAGAAGAACCCCAAGCAGGAATACAAGCGCGAAGCCTTCGAACTGTTCGCCCAGATGCTGGACCTGATCAAGAACGAAGTGATCAAGGTGGTCATGACGGTCCGCATCCAGAGCCGCGAGGAAATCGAAGCGGCCGAGGAAAGCATGGCTGGTGGCTCGCCCATCAACGTCAACTACCAGCACGCCGACTTCAATCCGGAAGCCGCGCCCGAGGAACTGCTGGCACCGACCGCCCTGGCCGACAGCGACGATGGTTCGGAGTACCCCAAGGTCGGTCGCAACGACCCCTGCCCATGCGGCAGCGGCAAGAAGTACAAGCAATGCCACGGCAAGCTGGCCTGATCACCTGATCGTCCGCCCGCTGTCGAAGAGAAGGCCGTTCCCCCGCCCGGGTGAACGGCCTTTTTGCTGGTGGCTGGCGCTACGCGCGGCTGTGCTTCAGGCCTTATGATGAGCGCACCGGCCGCCAGGCCCCGCCAGATTGTCCGCCCTCCAGGAGAACAAGAAGATGATATCCGCCACGTCTTTCCGTCCCGCCCTCTGCGGCGCGCTGGCTGCAGCCCTGCTGCTGGCCGGCTGCGCCTCGTCGCCGCTGCCGCAATGGCGCGACAGCGACAACGCCGGCTATGCCCCGGTCACGCCCGCCATCCCCGTCACCAACACCGGCGTGCCGGCGGTGGCCATCAGCACTGCCGCGCCCACCCGCGCGGCGCTGGTGGCGGCGGCCAGGGCCGAGTGGGATTTCTTCGGCAACCAGCAGATCGACATGCGCCACGAGCCCTTCAGCGCCCCGCGCCTGGGCCTGCTGGAAGATGAAGGCGAGGCGGTGCAGCGCGTGGCCGAATACTGGCATGCGGTCGGCAAGAACCTGACCGGTGCCGACTGCCAGCAGGCCTGGTCGGCGGCCTTCATTTCCTGGCTGATGGTCAGCAGCAATGTGGCGCCGCAGGACTTCGCGCCCAGTGAAACCCATTTCAACTACCTGAGCTTCCTCAAGGACCGCCAGTCGCGTCCCTCGCCGCAATTCGTGCTGCGCCCACCCGAGAGTGAACCGCTCACGCCCGGGGACCTGATCTGCGCTCCACGCGGCAACAACAATGCGACCTCCATCGACGAGATACGCCCCGGCCTGGCAGGCCATTGCGACATGGTGGTGGAAGTCCATGCCGAGGACGGGTGGGCCGGGGTGATCGGCGGCAATGTCTTCAACTCGGTGTCCGAATCGCTGATTCCGGTCGATGACCAGGGCCGGGCGCAGCCGATCGCGCAGCGGCCCTGGCTGGTGGTGGTCAAGAACCTGCTGCCCTGACCGGCACATCGCATGTTGATTCTGGCCAAGATCCTGCTCGGACCGCTGCTGTTGCTGCAGGGCAGGCGCCTGCGCAAGACCGCATTGCGCCTGCCCGAGGCCAGCGGCCCGCGCAGCGGCGTGGAGATACCGGCCAGCTATGTCAGCGCCAGCGCTGCCACCGCGCCGCTGCGGGTGCTGGTGGTCGGGGATTCCTCGGCCGCCGGTGTCGGTGTGGAACATCAGGAGCAGGCGCTGGCCCAGCCGCTGGCGCGCCAGCTCGCCGCCCGCAGCGGCCGGCCGGTGGCCTGGCAACTGGTGGCGCAGAGCGGCGTCAATTCGCTGGAAGCCCTGGACCTGCTGACGCGTCACGAGATCGGCCCGGCCACCGTGCTGGTGGTGGCGCTGGGCGTCAACGACGTGACCTCGCAGATGTCGGCCCGCCGTTATGTCGCCAACCTGCGCCGGCTGAGCGAGCGCCTGATGGCGCAGGCCGGTGTGGAACACATCGTCTTTTCCGGCTTGCCCCCCATGCATCTGCTGCCGTTGGCGCCGCAGCCGCTGCGCTGGTACCTGGGGCGCTGCGCCCGCAAGCTGGATGGCGCATTGCGCGCCTGGATAGGGCGCGACCCGGCGTTGCGCTACTGCTCGCTGCAATGGACGCTGCCGCACGACATGGCGCTGGACCGCTTCCACCCCGGTCCCGGCCAGTATGCCCAATGGGCAGTGATGTGCGCCGAGATCGTCGAAACAGGCTTCCTGCGTCATCAGCCGGTGACGGAAAGTGTTTAAAATACGCGTTCCGATTTTTACGCTGAAAGCTCGCCATGGCCGTCAATTCCCCGATCCCCGTCCCTTCCGACCTCAAAGCCGTTGCCGGCATCGAACTCGGCCATGCCGAGGCGGGCGTGCGCAAGGCCAATCGCAAGGACGTGCTGGTCATGAAGCTGGCCGAGACCGCCACCGTGGCCGGCGTATTCACCAAGAACCGCTTCTGCGCTGCACCGGTGCAGATCTGCCAGGCCAACCTGGCCCAGTTGAGCGCCGCAAAGCCCATCCGTGCGCTGGTCATCAACACCGGCAATGCCAACGCCGGCACCGGTGAAGAAGGCCTGCAGCGCGCCAGGTCGGTCTGCGCCGCCCTGGCCCAGCAGATGGGCGTGGAGCCGCAGCAGATCCTGCCGTTTTCCACCGGCGTGATCCTGGAGCCGCTGCCGGCAGAGCGCATCATCGCCGGCCTGCCGCAGGCCATCGGCAACCTCAAGGCCGACAACTGGTTCAATGCGGCCGAGTCCATCATGACCACCGACACCCAGCCCAAGGCCGCTTCGCGCACCCTGAGCATCGGCGGCAAGCAGGTGGTGATGACCGGCATCAGCAAGGGCGCCGGCATGATCAAGCCCAACATGGCCACCATGCTGGGCTTCCTGGCCTTTGACGCCAAGCTGCCGCAGGCGCTGCTGAACCAGCTGGTCAAGGATGCCGCCGACCACTCCTTCAACTGCATCACCATCGATGGCGACACCTCGACCAACGATTCCTTCATCCTGATGGCCACCGGCGCCGGCGAACTGGAGATCACCAGTGCCGACAGCGACGACTACAAGCAACTGGCCGCCGCCGTCACCGACCTCTCGCAGCATCTGGCGCACCAGATCGTGCGTGATGGCGAAGGTGCCACCAAGTTCATCGAAGTGGCCGTGGAAGACGGCAAGAGCGTCGAGGAATGCCGCCAGATCGCCTATTCCATCGGCCACTCGCCCCTGGTCAAGACCGCCTTCTTCGCCTCCGATCCGAACCTGGGTCGCATCCTGGCCGCCATCGGCTATGCCGGCATCGACGACCTGGATGTGTCCAGGATCAACCTCTGGCTGGACGATGTCTGGGTCGCCAAGGACGGCGGCCGCAACCCCGACTACCGCGAGGAAGACGGTCAGCGCGTCATGAAGAAGGCCGAAATCGTGGTCCGTGTGAAGCTGGCGCGCGGCACGGCCAAGGCCTCCATCTGGACCTGCGACCTGTCGCACGATTACGTGTCGATCAACGCCGACTACCGTTCCTGATCTCCTGACAGGACCTGTCACCGCGCGCCCGCCAGCCCACCATCCCCGGGCCGGCGGCGCGCCCGGGATGGTGGCGGCAACATGAATGCCCGCGCCCTCGGAACAATTTAATTCACGCCGGCCGCTGCCGTGTTGCGCCACAATGTGGCGTCGCATCTACTCTCAAGCCCATCCCAGGCACTGATCACCATGACCCAGTTAGACCAATTCCTGCAGCGTGCCGAAGCCTTGCTGGCGCGCGTCGAAGCCATCCTGCCCAATGCCGCCGCCCGCGAACCGGACTGGAACGCCGCCGTCGCCTTCCGCTGGCGCGGTGCCACCGCCCAGCGCGCCGGCTACCTGCAGGCCGTGGGCCAGATTTCGCGGATCGGCCTGTCCGACCTGCACAATATCGGCCCGCAAAAGGAACAGATTGACCAGAATACCCGCCAGTTCGTCGAAGGCCGCCCGGCCAACAACGTGCTGCTGACCGGTGCACGCGGCACCGGCAAGTCCTCGCTGATCAAGGCCTGCCTGAACCAGTACGCCGAGCGTGGCCTGCGCCTGATCGAGGTGGACAAGGACGACCTGCACGACCTGCAGGACATCGTCGAACTGGTGGCGGCGCGCCCGGAGCGCTTCATCGTCTTCTGCGACGATCTTTCCTTCGAGGAAGGCGAGGGCGGCTACAAGGCGCTGAAGGTGGCGCTGGACGGCAGCATCGCGGCCCAGTCCGACAATGTGCTCATCTACGCCACCTCCAACCGCCGCCACCTGATGCCGGAGCGCCTCTCCGACAACAGCAGCTATACCCACACCGAGGATGGCGACCTGCATCCCGGCGAGACGGTGGAAGAAAAGATTTCGCTCTCCGAGCGTTTCGGCTTGTGGGTGACCTTCTACCCCTTCAAGCAGGACGACTTCCTCGACATCGTCGCCCACTGGCTGCGCCACTTCGGTTGCACCGACGCCCAGATCGCCGAAGCCCGTGCCGACGCGCTGCGCTGGGCGCTGCAGCGCAGTTCCCGCTCGGGTCGCGTGGCCTGGCAGTTCGCCCGTGATTACGCCGGCAAGGCGCAGGCCTGATGAGCCAGGACGCCAAGCCGATCGACGTCGCCGTGGGCATCCTGATGCAGCCCAACGGTGACGTGCTGCTGGGCCAGCGCCCGGAAGGCAAGCCCTATGCCGGTTACTGGGAGTTCCCGGGCGGCAAGGTGGAACCGGGCGAAGGCATCTTCGCGGCCCTGCAGCGGGAGTTCAAGGAAGAGCTGGGCATCGAGGTGCTGGACGGCGAACCCTGGTGCGGCGTCGAACACGTCTATCCGCATGCCCATGTGCGCCTGCACTTCTACATCAGCCGCCAGTGGCGCGGCGAGCCGCAAAGCCTGGAAGGCCAGGCCTTTGCCTGGCAGGGGAGCGTGGGCGTGCAGCCGCTGCTGCCGGCGACCATTCCGCTGATCCAGTGGCTGGACCAGTTGCGCTACGGCGAGCCGGCGTGAGCGTGCTCAAGCCTTGGCCCTGGCCTTGCCAGCCATGCAGGATTCAAAAGCGGGGATTTGAGCAAATGTGAAGGAAAAAGCCCGTCATCACTGTACGGGCTTGTCCCCTTCGTCTTCCAGCGGCAGGTTCACTGCGGGGATGGTGTACTTTTCTTCCGCCCAGGCTCCAAGGTCGATTTGCTTGCAGCGCTCGGAGCAGAACGGCCGATACTTGTTCTTTTCACTCCACTCCACCTTGGTGCCACAGGTCGGGCAATCCACTATCGTCGCCATACGCGTTACTTCAATTCGTTCGTTACAGGTCAAAAGCCGCACAGGGCCAGTTCGAAGGGGACTTCACCCTCGAAGGAGCGAGGCTTCTCGTCGCCATCCTGCTGGGTGAAACGCACCCACAGCATGTACTTGTTGGCGGAAATCTCGGGGATCGCGCCCAGTTCGATATCCAGCGACAGGCGCAGCATCTGGTAGACCTTGCCTTGCAGCATCTGCTGGTAACTGCCGCCTTCGGCGTTGATCTTCACTGCATGGCCCGATTCGCGCAGCAGACGCATGACGATGCCGATGGCGTCGAACAAGGGGATCAGCGGGGCGAACCAGTTGGAAATGTCCTGGAAGCGGCGCTCGAAGGAATGCTGTTGCCAGGCGTAATAGGCCGGCAGGTCGAACTCGCAGGCGCCGCCCGGGATGATGGTGCGGCCACGGATGCTCATCAGCCATTCGTTGTCGCGGATGTTCTGGCCGGTCTTGCCTTGCGCGGCCGAGAGGGCAGTGCTGGCCTGGTCCACTTCGGCCAGGATGGCGTTGAGCATCTCCGGCTCGACATTGGGATTGGACTGATAGGCCAGCAGGATCTGTTTCTGCCGTTCCAGCTCTTGCAGCAGGTCGGACTTGAGGTCGGCGCGTCCGGCTACCTCCAGCATTTCGAAAATGGTGGCCAGGGCGATGTGATGCTGATGCGGGCTTTCCTGGTGCAGGAAGAAGACGAATTTCTCGTAGAGGTCTTCCAGTCGCAGCAGCGTGCGAATACGCTCATTGAAAGGGTATTCGTAGACGATCAAAGCATGATCCCTTTATCGGTGAACCGGACTTGTTGAAGGCCGCTGACAGGCGCGCTGGTGCAAAAAACCTCGTCAACATTGCAATGTCTGTGATTCTGACCCATGCAGCAGAAAATTACAAATGCAGGCCTCATCAAATGAAGCTTTAGGCAGCGTGCGGCGCTGCTGCCGCTGCCACCACCGCCATCGATCACGCCTTGCCCGCCAGGGCCAGGTAGCGCGCATGCAGTGCATTCACCTGTTCGGGCAAGGCGGCATTGTCACCGCCGTTGTCGATGACGTCGTCAGCGACCGCCAATCGTGCCTGGCGGCTGGCCTGGGCGGCCATGATGGCTTCCACCTCGTCGCGCTGCAGGCCGTTGCGCTGCATGACGCGGGCCACCTGTACCTGTTCCGGGCAATCCACCACCAGGATGCGGCTGGCGCGCCCGACCCAGGTGCCGGACTCCACCAGCAGCGGCACCACGAAGATGACGTAGCTGCCGGTGGCGACCTCGGCCTGGCGCACCGTCTCGCTGCGGATCAGCGGGTGCAGGATCGCTTCCAGCGCATGGCGGGCGTTGGGATGGGAAAACACGTGCTGGCGCATCCGCGCGCGGTCCATGGCGCCCCGCGCATCGATGAATTCGTCGCCGAAATGGGCGCGGATGGGGGCAATGGCCAGGCCCTCGGGCGCGGTCAGGGCATGGGCGATGGCATCGGTATCCACCAGCGAGGCGCCCAGTTCACCGAAGAGATTGGCCACCGTGGTCTTGCCGCTGCCGATGCCGCCGGTCAGGCCGATGGTGAAGCGTTCAGTCAAGGAAGTCATGGGATAGGTTCAGTAAGCGAAGTGAGTCAGGTTCAGCCAGGTGCCATCCAGCAGCAGGGCCAGCAGGCCGGCGCCGGCCAGGCAGGGGCCGAAGGGAATGGCCTGGCCGCGCTGGTGGCGGCCGCCGACCATCAGCGCCAGGCCCAGCAGGGCGCCCATCACCGAGGCCAGCAGCAGCACCAGCGGCAGCGCCTGCCAACCCAGCCAGGCGCCTAGGGCGGCCATGAGCTTGAAGTCGCCATAGCCCAGGCCATCCTTGCCGGTGGCCAGCTTGAAGATCCAGAAGATCAGCCACAGCACGCCATAGCCGGCGGCCGCGCCCAGCACTGCATCGGGCAGCGCCACCAGGCGATGGTTCAGGTTCACCAGCAGCCCCAGCCATAGCAGCGGCAGGGTCAGGTCATCGGGCAGCAGCATGGTGTCGGCATCGATGAAGGCGAGCGCAATCAGGAAGGCGCTGCAGAGCATGACGGCCAGCCCGGTGGCGCCCAGTCCGAAGCGCCAGGCCACCAGCGCGAACAGGAGCGCGGTCAGTAGCTCCACCAGCGGATAGCGCGCGCTGATCCTGGTCTGGCAAAAACTGCAGCGGCCGCGCAGCAGTAGCCAGCTCAGCACCGGCAGCTTGTGCCACGGCGCCAGCGGCCGGGCGCAGTGGGGGCAGGCGGAAGGGGGCAAGCAGAGGTTGTAGCGATCCTGATGCGGCAGGGCCTCGCCGCGTTCCATGGCCACGAAATTGGCGGTCTCGCGCAGCATCATGATGGGCAGGCGGTGGATCACCACGTTCAGGAAGCTGCCCACCAGCAGGCCCAGCAGGGCCGCCAGGCCAGCCAGGGCGGGGTTGCCGGGGAGGGCGTAGGCTTCCAGGAAATGCATGGTCGGGTTCGTTCGTATCGGGTCGTGAAGTCAGGGCGCAGGGGAGAGAAGGCACAGCAGGCCGGTCGTGCCGTCTACCGTCACACCACCGCCCCCATGCGGAATACCGGCAGATACATCGCGACCACCAGTCCTCCGATGACCACGCCAAGCACCGCCATGATAACGGGTTCCATCAGGCTGGTGAGGGCGCTGACGGCTTCGTCGACCTCGCGTTCGTTGAGTTCGGCGATCTTGCCCAGCATGGCGTCCAGCGCGCCGGCCTCCTCGCCCACGGCGGTCATCTGCACCGCCAGGTCGGGGAAGACGCCGGTGGCCTGCATCGCCCCATGCAGGGATGCGCCATTACGCACCGCATCACGCACCGCCAGCGAGGCCTCGGCAAAGACCACGTTGCCGGCCGCTCCGGCCACCGTTTCCAGCGCTTCCACCAGGGCGATGCCGGCCCCGAAGAGTGTGCCGAAGGTGCGGCTCCAGCGCGCCAGCGCGGCCTGTCGCAACAGCCTGCCGAAGATCGGCAATGACAGGCTCAGCCGCTGCGCCCGCGCCCGCAGCGCCGGATAGCGGCGCCAGGCATGCAGGGCCAGCAAGCCGCTCACGGCCAGGCCGAGCAACAGCACAGGCCAGTAGCGGCCCAGCATGCGCGCCAGGGCCATCACGATACGGGTAGGCAGCGGCAGTTCGGCGCCGAACTGCTGGAACATCTGTTCGAAGGCCGGCACCACCCACAGCATGATGACCGCGGTCACCACGATCGCCACCAGCACCACCGCGCCCGGATAGGCCAGCGCCGCCCTGACCTTGCCCCGCAGCGCCAGCGACTTCTCCCGATAGAGGGCAATGCGCTCCAGCATGCTGTCGAGCATGCCGGCCTCCTCGGCGGCGCGTACCAGGTTGCAGAACAGGCCATCGAAATGGCGCGGATGGCGCTGCAGCGCCGCGTGCAGGCTGTCACCGCGTGACACCTGTTGCCGCACCTCGCCCAGCAGGCCGGCCAGTGGCCCCTGGCCGGCACCGCGGATGGCGATGTCCAGCGACTGCAGTAGCGGCAGACCGGCCTGCAGCATGGTGGCCAGCTGGCGGGTGAAGAGCGCGATCTGCTTGTCGCTGATGCGGGCGCGGGAGGGCTTGCGTGGAGTGACCGGGGTGGCGGTGCTGCTACCGACACTACCTGCCTCTCGCCGCAGGCGCGCCACCCGCAGTCCCTGGCGGCGCAGTTGGGCGCGCGCCTGGGCTTCGTCGCTGGCCTGCAGGACACCGCGCTGTGGCTGTCCGTGCCGATCCAGGCCTTCCCAGCGGAAGTGTTTTGGTTCAGGTGCCGGCAAGGATCTCTCCCATGCTGGTTTCGCCGCGCAGGACCTTGAGCAGGCCGGCGCGACGCAGGTCGATGATGCCCTCGGCCTGCGCCTGGCGTGCCAGCTCCAGCGTGCCGGCCTGGGCCAGGATCAGCGCCTGCATGGCAGCGCTGACCGGCATCACCTGGTAGATGCCGGTACGGCCGCGATAGCCGCTCTGGTTGCAGGCCTGGCAGCCTTGCGGGATATAGGTGGATGGCTTGCCCGGCGCCGGACGCCGGCAGCGGCACAGCTTGCGTACCAGCCGCTGTGCCACGATCAGGCTCACCGACGCAGCGATGTTGTAGGCCGGCACCCCCATGTTGAGCAGGCGCGTGAGGGTCGAGGGGGCGTCGTTGGTATGCAGGGTGGAGAGCACCAGGTGCCCGGTCTGGGATGCCTTGACTGCGATGTCGGCGGTTTCCAGGTCGCGGATTTCGCCCACCATCAGCACGTCCGGGTCCTGGCGCAGGAAGGCGCGCAGCGCCGTGGCGAAGTCCAGGCCGGCGCGTTCGTTGATGCCGACCTGATTGATGCCGGGCAGGTTGATTTCCACCGGGTCCTCGGCAGTGGCGATGTTGACCCCGGGGCGGTTGAGCCGCTGCAGGCAGGCGTACAGGGAGACCGTCTTGCCCGAGCCGGTGGGGCCGGTCATCAGCACCAGTCCATGCGGTCGGGCGATGGCTTGCAGCAGCGCTTCCTGCTGGGCCGGTTCATAGCCCAGTTCGGCGATGGAGAAGCCGGCCTGGGCGGTATCGAGGATGCGCAGGACGATCTTTTCGCCGAACTGGGTAGGCAGGGTGGAGACGCGCAGGTCGATGCTGCGCTGGGCCAGTGCCAGGCGCATCTTGCCGTCCTGGGGCAGGCGCTTTTCGGCGATGTCCAGACGCGCCAGGATCTTCAGGCGGGTAGCCAGCTTGTCGCGCAGCGTCAGCGGTGGCTGCGCCAGTTCGTGCAGCACGCCATCGACGCGCAGGCGTACGCGGAAGAAATGTTCGAAGGGTTCGAAATGCAGGTCGGAGGCGCCCATGCCGACGGCGTCGGCCAGCAGCTTGTGCAGCAGGCGTACTACCGGGACATCGTCATCGGCCACCGCCGGGGTTTGAGCTTGCATGACTGGCATGGAACGCCTCCGCGCAAAGGGGAGCCAGTCTCCCACGCAAGCCTGCGCGCGGCCAAGCGGGCAGGCCGATTGCCTGCGGCAAAGTCGGCAGAGTTCGATACAGGAACAGGCCCTAGTCGCCCCGCGTTTGCGACTGCGGCACGGCGATCAGCTTGACCATGCGGATCGCCTGGTTCTGGACCTGCACGATTTCGATCACGCAGCCCTCGAACTTCACGGCCACGCTGGCCTCGGGGATGTCCTGCAGGGTTTCCAGCAGCAGGCCGTTGATGGTCTTGGGGCCATCCAGCGGCAGCGTCAGGCCCAGGCGCTTGTTGATGTCGCGCAGGGTGGTGCTGCCTTCGAGCAGGCAACTGCCGTCCTTGTCCCAGCCAAAGCCTTCACCCGAGGAGCCGGGCGAGGAGGTGGTGAATTCGCCGATCATCTCTTCGATGATGTCTTCCAGGGTCACCAGGCCCTGCACCTCGCCGTATTCATCGACGACGATGCCCAGGCGCTCGTGATTCTCCTGGAAATACTGAAGCTGCGTGAAGACGTCGGTTTCCACCGGCACGTAATACGGGACCGACAGCAGGGCACGGATATCGTCGTGGCTGATGTCCTCTTCCTGGCGGAACAGCGACACCGTCTTGCGCACATGCAGGATGCCGACGATGTGGTTGATTTCCCCTTCGTAGACCGGCAGCTTGTTGTGATAGCAGGTGGCCAACTGGTGCAGGATCTCTTCCACTGGTGCAGCCAGGTTCAGGGCCTCGACCTGGGCACGCGGCGTCATCACATCTTCCACCGAGATCTTTTCCAGGTCGAACAGGTTCAGCAGGATGCTCTTGTGCTTCTGCGGGATGAAGCTGCCGCCTTCGAGCACGATGGAGCGCAGTTCTTCCGGCGAGATGCGCTGTTCGGCCGCCCGTGCTCCGGTCTTGATGCGCAACAGCTTCAGGATCGCCGAGACGAAGATGTTGACGAACCAGATCAGTGGCTTGGCCAGACGCATGAGCGGCTTGAGCACGAAACTGGTGAACAGGGCAATGCGTTCGGGATAGGTGGCGCCGATCACCTTGGGGACGATTTCGGCAAAGATGATCAGCAAGGCCGCCACGAAGGCGGTGGCGGCGGTGATCACACGCTGGTGGTTGCCGAAGGCGGTAATGGCCAGCGCCGTCACCAGCGCGGTGGCCAGTGCATTGATGAGGGTATTGGCGATCAGGATCAGCGACAGCAGCCGTTCAGTGCGATCGAGCAGCCACAGGATGGTGATGGCGGCACGATTGCCCTGTTTGGCCAGGTGCCGCAGGCGATGGCGGTTGGCGGCCATCAGCGCCGTCTCGGTCATCGAAAAGAAGGCCGAGAGCAGGATCAGGATCAGGAGTGCAAGAGCTTGCACCCATATGGGTACGGTGTCCAAACGTTGCCGTCAGGTTGATTGCCCTCGCGCACGGGAGGGATTCGGCGGACCTGCTTGCCTGTGGCCAGGGCGGGCAGGGCGGCCAGCGAGCGCCAAAGTCTAGACGATGGGGGCCTATCCCGCAAGACGGGCCGGCGCGAAAGGGGCGCTTGCCCCTCAGTAACCCCGCGCGCGGTCATACAGATGCGGTGGCGGCAGCCCGCCCAGCATGGCCGAGATCGCTACCGCCGCCTGGCGGGCGCGCTCCCGCCGCGATGGCGTCGCCGCCGCATGCGGCGTCACCAGCACGCGGGGGTGGCGCCAGACCGCCGCGTCGGCAGGCAAGGGCTCTTCATCGAACACGTCCAGCACGGCGCCCGACAACTGGCCCTCGTCCAGCGCGGCCAGCAGGTCGGGCAGGCACAGGTGGCTGCCGCGCCCGACGTTGATGACGGCCGCGCCGCGTGGCAACTGGCGCAGCAGGTCGGCGTCGAGCAGGTGGCGGGTGTCCTCGGTTTCCGGCAGGAGGCAGATCAGGATGTCGGTGCGCGCCAGGAAGGCCGGCAACTGGTCGGCACCGGCATAACAGCTCAATCCCTTTTCGCTGCGCGGCGAGCGGGCCCAGCCGGCGGTGTCGAAACCGATGGTGGCGTGCATGCGCGCCGTGGCCAGCCCCAGCGCCCCCAGACCGAGCACGCCCACCCGGGTTTCCAGGGCGGTGCGCGGGGTGGAGAACTCCAGCCATTGCGCCCTTGCCTGCTGGGCCACGATGCGCGGCATGTCCTTCAACAGCATGAGGCTGCTCATGACGGTGAATTCGGCCATGCGCTGCTGGGTTTCGGGCGTGACCATGCGCACGATGGGCAGGTCCGGCAAGTGTGGATCTGCCAGGATGTGGTCGACCCCGGCCGCACTGCTGATGATGGCCTTCAGGTTGGGGAAGCGGGCCAGGCGCCCCGCCTCGGGTTGCCAGACCAGGACATATTCCACCCGGGCCGGATCGACTTCAGGGTCGTCCCAGGCGCACACCTCCAGTCCCAGCCCGGGGGCGAACTCATGGAAACTGGCGCGCCACTCCGGTAGCGCGGCGGCACCGCCGGACTTGACCAGCAGTACGGGGGAGGAAGAACTCATGGGCGGGGCTCCACAGGATTGGCCTGATGCATGGGACGGCGCAATGCCGGGTCGAAGGGATTGATTTGGCGCGACAGTGCCGCGGCTTCCCGTTGCAACATCTGTACCACGGTCGGCAGGCGCTCCTCGGTCAGGCGCGAGGTCAGCGTGCCAACGCTGAGCGCGCCGACGATGGCGCCGCTGCAGTCGAACAGCGGCACGCCCAGGCCGGCCATGCCGTCGAGCAGACCCGCCTGGCGTGCCGCGTAGCCGGTTTCACGCACACGCTCGATTTCGGTGCGCAGGTAGACCTCGTCATAGACCCCGAACTCGCGCAGGCGCGGCACGTTGTAGCGGATCACTTCCTCGCGCTCCTGTTCCGGCAGGAAGGCGAGGATGGACAGTGCGCCCTGGCCCACGCCCAATGCCACCCGGCCGCCGATGTCGCCGGTGAAGGCACGGATCGGGAAGGGACCGTCGACCCGGTCCACACAGACCGCGTCGAAGCGCGAGCGCACCAGCAGGAAAACAGTGTCGCCCAGGCTGCCGCACAGGCGCAGCAGTGCCGGCCGGCACAGGCTGCGCAGGTCGGAGGCATTGCCGGCGCGGGCGGCCAGCGCGAACAGGTCCATCCCCAGGCGATACAGCTTGCTGCGTTCATCCTGCTCCACCACGCCTTCGCTGACCAGGGCCTGCAGCAGGCGGTGCGTGGTGCCCTGGGTGAGGCCGATGGCCTTGGCCACCTGCGTGACCCGCATGCCTTGCGGTGGTGCATCGGCCAGTGCGCGCAACACCGCGAAGGTGCGCTGGATGCCGTTGACCGGCAGGGTGGCCGGGGCGGTGGTCGAGGAGGCCTCGTCGTTGTCGTCGCTCATGAGGGGGCTGTTGTCTGCTGGGTGGAATCGGTGGCGTCATGCCCTCCGAGTTATTCCATCTGACGAAATAATTATTAAAAATTTCCTGTCTGTCGAAATACGATAGCAGAATTGGCACCGAAATTGCATCAATAACGAAACAGGAGACGCGCATATCACCCCATTCCTTGAGGTGGATGCGACTTTACAGATGAATGCATCGGAGTGCCCGCCGGCCGACAAGCCCGCCAGCCGCGCAGCGCCCGAACTTTGCGACAGGGAGCTTGCAATGTCATTTCTCACGCTGACCAATGTCAGTAAGTTCTACGGCGATACCCAGGCGGTATCGGGCTTCAACCTGACGGTGGAGAAGGGGGAATTCATTTCCCTGCTGGGACCCTCCGGTTGCGGCAAGACCACCACCCTGCAGATGATTGCGGGCTTCGAGAACGTCAGCGGCGGCCGCATCGAACTCGATGGCCGCGACATCACCCATGCCAAGCCCAATACCCGTGGCCTGGGCATCGTGTTCCAGACCTATGCGCTGTTCCCGCACATGACGGTGGAGCAGAACGTGGCCTTCGGCCTGGAGATGCGCAAGTGCGCGCCCGCCGAGAAGCGCGACCGCGTGGCGCAGGCCCTGGCCCTGGTGCACCTGGAAAAGCATGGCGCCCGTTATCCGCGAGAGCTGTCCGGCGGCCAGCGTCAGCGCGTGGCCCTGGCGCGCGCGCTGGTGATCGCACCGCCCGTGCTGCTGCTGGACGAACCCCTGTCCAACCTGGATGCCAAGCTGCGCGAGGAAATGCAATTCGAGCTGCGCGACATCCAGCGCAAGGTCGGTACCACCACCATCATGGTGACCCACGACCAGAGCGAGGCCATGTCCATCAGCGATCGCGTGGTGGTGATGGAGGCCGGGCATATCACCCAGGTGGGCCGTCCGATCAATGTGTATGAACATCCGGCCAATCGCTTCATCTCCACCTTCGTGGGCAAGGCCAACCTGCTGGAAGGCCAGGTGGTGGGCGCCGCCGGCGAGCGCGCCGACATCGCCGTGGGCGGCATGATGCTCAGCCTGGAGAGCAACGACAGTGGTCTGCGCGGCGGCGGTCGCGTGGTGCTGGGCCTGCGTCCGGAAAAGATCCGCTGTACCGAGCCCGGCCAGGGCCGCTGCAATGGCGAGGTGGTACGCCGCTTCTTCCTGGGCAGCCAGTGGATGTACGAGGTGCAGACGCCGCTGGGACTGTTGTCCGTGCTGGCCCCCAACGATGGCGCCGAGGCGCTGGAGCAGGGTGCGACGCTGGGCCTGGTCTGGAGTGACTTCAACCTGCGCCTGGTCTCCACCGCCCGTAGCGACGAACGGGTGCCGGCATGAGTGCGGCCGGTACCTCGCCGGCGGTGGCACCCGTCGTGACGGCACCGCAAGGCGGCAAGGCCCCCGGCCAGCGCAGCCTGCCCTGGCTGATGTCGGCCCCGGCCATCCTGCTGTGCACGGTGATGCTGCTGGTCCCGTTGCTGCTGACCTTCGTGCTGTCCTTCAATGCCTATGACGCCGAGACCGGTCCCAAGGCCGGTACCTTCACGCTGGAGCATTACCAGGCGGTGCTTACCGATCCCTACTACTACGCCATCTTCTGGCGCACGCTGTGGATCTCGGGCCTGGTCACGCTGATCTGCATCGTGCTGGGCGCGCCGGAAGCCTACATCCTCAATCGCATGCGCAAGCCCTGGCGTTCCGTCATGCTGCTGGTGGTGCTGGCGCCGCTGATGATTTCGGTGGTGGTGCGGGCCTTCGGCTGGAGCATGCTGCTGGGACCGGAAGGGCTGATCAACAGCCTGCTGATGGCGCTGGGTTTCAGTCGCGTCAAGCTGCTCTATACCGAGACGGCCATCGTCATCGCCCTGGTGCACGTGATGCTGCCCTTCATGGTGATTCCGGTATGGACCTCGCTGCAAAAGCTCGATGGTGGTGTGGCCAATGCCGCGCTGTCGCTGGGCGCCTCGCCCATGACGGTGCTGCGCCGTATCGTGCTGCCGCAGATCATGCCGGGCATCCTCTCGGGCAGCCTGATCGTCTTCGGCCTGTCGGCCAGCTCCTTTGCCATTCCGGGTCTGTTGGGCGGACGTCGCCTGAAGATGATGGCCACCATCATCTACGACGAATACCTGCACGAACTGAACTGGCCCCTGGGCGCGGCCATCGCGCTGCTGCTGCTGGTGGCCAACCTGGTCATCATGCTGGGCTGGAATCGCATGATCGAACGTCGCTACAAGAAAGCGCTGGGCTGAACCATGAACAAGAACGGACCGATTGCATTGCTGTTCAATGCGCTGGTGATCCTCTTCACGCTGGCGCCGATCCTGGTGGTGTGCGTGATCGCCTTCACCCCGGAAAACACCCTCACCATGAACGGGCCGGAATTCTCGCTGCGCTGGTTCAAGGCGGTATTCGAATTCCCCGATTTCGTCAGCTCCTTCTGGAACAGCCTGTGGCTGGCGCTGGCGGCGGCCACCATCTCCACCGTGCTGGCCATTCCGGCAGCCATGGCGCTGGTGCGCTATCCGCATCGCTGGTCGGGCGCCTTGCAGGGCCTGTTCCTGTCGCCGCTGATCATTCCCCACCTGGTGTTGGGCGTGGCCTTGCTGCGCCTGTTCTCGGTGGTAGGAGGTGCCGGCAGTTTCGGCTGGCTGGTGCTGGCG
Source organism: Herbaspirillum sp. BH-1 (assembly GCF_002870055.1). NCBI lineage: Bacteria > Pseudomonadati > Pseudomonadota > Betaproteobacteria > Burkholderiales > Oxalobacteraceae > Herbaspirillum > Herbaspirillum sp. BH-1. Next base: position 183,122 of record NZ_PKOI01000009.1, read on the forward strand.
CACTCGCTGGTGGTGACGCCCTACACCATGCGCCTGATCATGGCCGCGCTGATCGGTTTCGACCGCAGTGCCGAGCAGGCCGCGCTGTCGCTGGGGGCAAGCCGCTCCACGGTGTTCCTGCGCATCACGCTGCCGATGATCCTGCCGGGCATCACCGGTGGCTGGCTGCTGGCCTTCATCAACAGCTTCGATGAAGTCACCATGTCCATCTTCGTGACCTCGCCTTCGACGGTGACGCTGCCAGTGCGCATGTACATGTACGCCACCGAATCCATCGATCCGATGATGGCGGCGGTGTCGGCCCTGATGGTGGCCATCACGGCGGTGGCGATGATCATTCTGGATCGGGTCTACGGCCTGGACCGTGTACTGGTGGGGCGCACATGAGCGATTTCGCTTCTCCCCAGGGTGCGCAGCTGGTGCGGCTGGCCGAGCAGGACCGCGCCACTGTCAGCTTCACCCTCGATGGTCGCGCCGTCACCGCGCTGGAAGGCGATACCGTGCTGACCGCCGTGCTGACCTGCGTCGGCAGCCTGCGCCGCAATGAATTCAGCGGCCAGCCTCGCGCCGGCTTCTGCATGATGGGCGCCTGCCAGGATTGCTGGATCGCCACCGACAGCGGTGAACGCCTGCGTGCCTGCTCCACCTTCATCCGCGCCGGCATGCAATTGCGCAGCAGCCAGGGGGAGGGCATATGAGTCGACTTCCTCCCGTGATCGTCGGCGCCGGACCGGCCGGCGTGCGTGCGGCGCAGACACTGCTGGCCCATGGCCTGCGGCCGGTGCTGATCGACGAGGCGGCCCAGGCGGGCGGCCAGATCTATCGTCAGCCGCCCGGCGGGTTCCGGCGCAGCCGCAAGACGCTCTATGGTTTCGAGGCCGGGCGCGCGCAGTCGGTGCATGCCGCCTTCCATGCCTTGCGCGAGGCCATCGATTATCGTCCGCAGACCCTGGTGTGGAATGCCCAGCCCGGCCTGCTCGACCTGATGGATGGCCAGGCCCAGTCAGCGGCCACCCTGGCCTGGGAAGACATCATTGTCGCCACCGGCGCCACCGACCGCGTCCTGCCCTTCCCGGGCTGGACCACGCCGGGCGTCTATACGCTGGGTGGCGCGCAGGTTGCGCTCAAGTTCCAGGGATGCGCCATCGGTCGCTCGGTGGTGTTGGCCGGCAATGGTCCGCTGCTGTATCTGGTGGCCTATCAATACGCCAAGGCCGGCGCCCATGTGGCCGCCGTGCTCGACAGCAGCAGCCTGGCCGACCGCATCGCGGCGCTGCCGGCCATGTTGGGCCAGCCGGCCTTGCTGGCCAAGGGCATCTATTATCTGGCCTGGCTGAGGCTGCATGGCGTGCCCGTCCACACCCATGCCGAGGTGCTGCGGGTGGAGGGCGAGTCGCGCGTGCAGAGCGTGGTCTGGCGTCGTCACCCGCCTGCCCGCGCCGGCGTCAGGGCAGGTGCCGAGCGGCGCATCGATTGTGATGCCGTCGGCTTCGGTTATGCCCTGCGCTCCGAAACGCAACTGGCCGACCTGCTGGGTTGCCGCTTCCGTTTCGACCCGCTGCAGCGGGCGCATCTGCCGGTGCGCGATCGCGCTACCCGCAGCAGCGTGCCGGGCGTCTATCTGGCCGGAGACGGCGCCGGCATCATGGGTGCGGACGCTGCCGAACTGGCCGGTGAGCGTGCCGCGCTGGCGCTGTTGCAGGATCGCGGCATCACCGTCGATGGCGCCCGGGTGGCGCAGATCGAGGCCACGCTCGCGCAGATCGGCGCCTTCCGCGTGGGGCTGGAGCGGGCCTTCCCCTTCCCGGAGCACTGGGCGGCCAACGCCCCCGATGATCTGGTGATCTGCCGCTGCGAAAACATCCGCGCCGGAGAGTTGCGCGCAGCCGTGCGCGAAAAAGGCGCAGCTGAAATGAATCGCCTGAAGGCCCTGACCCGCGTGGGCATGGGGCGCTGTCAGGGACGCATGTGCGGTGCCGCGGCAGCGGAGATACTGGCCCATGCGGCTACGATACCGGTGGCCGAGGTCGGTCGCCTGCGCGGTCAGGCGCCGATCAAGCCCATTCCCATGGGCATGCATGTGCCGGCGGCTGCGTTGCCGTCGGCGCAGGTCATTGCCCTGCATGCCGGGGAGGATGCATCGTGAATACCGTTTCCACTGAAGTGCTCATCATCGGCGGCGGCATCGTCGGCGCATCGGCTGCGCTGGTGCTGGCCAAGGCCGGCCGTCGCGTGATGGTGCTGGAGCGCGATCTCTGTGGTTCGCGTTCAAGTGGCGTGAACTATGGCGGCGTGCGTCGCCAGGGTCGGCCCGAGGTGCAGTTGCCGCTGTCGCAGCGGGCGCACCAGATCTGGGGCGAGCTGGAGTCGCTCATCGGCACCACCGGCGAATATGAACGCAGTGGCCACTTCAAGCTGGCCCGTAGCGCAGCCGACATGCAGGCCCTGGAAGCCTACGCCGAACTGAGCCGGCCTTATGGGCTGGGCATCGAACTGATCAGCGGCGAGCGCCTGCGTGAGCAATGCCCCTGGCTGGGCGGCGCGGCGGTCGGCGGCTCCTTGTGTCCGGAAGACGGCCAGGCCAATCCGCGTCTGGTATCGCCGGCCTTCGCCCGCGCTGCGCAGGCGGCCGGGGCGCGCATCATCGAGGGTTGCGAAGTGTTGCAGGTGGGTCATGACGGCCAGAGTTTCGTGGCTGAAGCACGGCACGGCGAAGCGCCTTTGCAGTTGCGCGCCGAGGTCTTGATCAACTGCGCTGGTGCCTGGGCCAACCGGGTGGCGCAAGCCTTCGGTGAGGCCGCGCCCTTGACCAGCGGTCATCCCAGCATGGTGGTGACCGAGCCCATCCCGCATTTCCTGCCCTGGAGCCTGGGCGTGGAAGGGGGATCGATCTATTGCCGCCAGGTGGCCCGTGGCAACGTGGTGCTGGGCGGCGGTCGCGGCTATGTGCTGGATGAACAGCGCGCCCGCGCCTCGCACGACTCCATCCTCGGCCTGCTGCCGCAGGCGGCGGCCTTGCTGCCGGCGCTGCGGCACGTCCACATCATCCGCACCTGGAGCGGGGTGGAAGGCTACCTGCCGGACCACCACCCGGTGATCGGCCCCAGCAGCACGCAGCCGGGCCTGCTGCACGGCTTCGGCTTCTGCGGCGCCGGTTTCCAGATCGGCCCGGCTGCCGGCGAAGCGCTGGCCGAGCTGGTGCTGCATGGCCGCAGCAATATCGACCTGGATGCATTCTCGATTGCCCGTTTTGCGCCGAGGCCTGCCGTCTCCACGGTCTCCGTGGTCGGCACCGATGGCACAGACACCCCCGACCTGCTGTCCTCCCACCCTGAAAGGAAGATCTCATGATGTCGCTTTCCCGTCCCGGCGCGCTGGCCGCCGCCCTTGGCATGACCTTGCTGGCCTGTGGGGGTGCCCAGGCACAGACCCGCACGCTCTACATCGGCATGAACGGCGGCAACATGGAAAAGACCTTCACGCAAGCGGTCTTTGGCCCCTTTGAGCAGAAGTACAACGTCAAGATCGCCGTGGTGCCGGGCGGTTCCGCCGATATCCTGGCCAAGGCCCAGGCCGCCAAGGACAAGCCGCAGATGCACCTGATGTTTCTCGATGATGGTGTGATGTACCGGGCCGTCGGCATGGGCCTGTGCGAGAAACAGAAGCCCAATGCCAACCTGGCCAACCTGCTGCCGGTGGCGCACATCAAGGACGACATGGCCACCGGCGTGACCATCAGCGTCACCGGTCTGGCCTACAACACCAAGGTCTATGCAGAGAAGGGCTGGGCGCCGCCGACCTCCTGGCTAGACCTGGCCGATCCCAAGCTGAAGGGGCGGGTGGTGTTCCAGTCGCTGCCTTCCTCGACCTTCGGCCTGCATGCCTTCCTTGCCTTCAATCAGCTCAAGGGCGGCACCGATGCCAACGTCGATCCCGGCTTCAAGGCCTGGCCATCGACCATCGGCCCCAATGTGCTGGAGTACATCTCCAACTCGGCCAAGATCTCCGAGATGGCGCAGACCGGGGAAGCCGCCCTGTTCCCTTACACCCCGACCCAATCCACCATCCTCAAGAGCAAGGGCGTGCCGGTGGAATATGTGCAGCCCAAGGAAGGCGCCATCGTGCTGATGGTGGCGCAATGCGTGATCGCCAACAACACCGAGCCGCAACTGGCCCAGGAACTGGCGGCCTATCTCCTCTCGCCGCAGGCGCAGGCCCTGGCGCTGGAAAACGGCAACTACAACCCGACCAATACCAAGGTCCAGGTCAGCGGCCCGGCAGCGACCGAACAGGCCCGCATGAATGGCTTCGTGAAGGCGGCGCGGGCGGTGGACTGGGATGAGATCAACAAGAACCGTGCCGTCTGGAATACCCGCTGGAGCCGCACCATCGAACGATGATTCGTCGTGTAGGCGAGGTCGGCGGGTGATCTGCTCCTATGGCGCAGCCGGATCGTCTGGCCGATTGTGGCCAATGACAGAACCTCTGGCAGTCTTTGGCGCCACCCTTCGCGGTGGCGCTTTTTTTTCTGTGCCGGTACGGCAGCTTATCTGCCGGATGGATCAATCGTTCTCGATTCTGCTGTGGCGTAGATGAGCGTGGCGTACGGGGCGCATTGGCCTTCAAGGCAAAATGCGCGTATAATGAGGGGATCGCTCAAGAAAAGAGCGGAAATCCTGATCTCCACGCGCCTTGCCGCAGTCCGATCCCTGCAATCCGCGTGATCCGCATCTTCATCCGCTTCCCCGAGTAAAGAACCAACGCTATCGGTCTCACCGCAAGCGCGTTCGCCTGTCCTCCGACCTTAACGCTCCCGGCCGCCTGTTTGCGTGGCCAGTCGTCAAAGCCAGAGATTGCAAATCCCCGAGCCCTTCCTCGCTGGAGGTCGCGCGCTCATGCACAAGAAAGAGAAAATGGCAAAAGAAGAACTGATTGAAATGCAAGGACAAGTTTCCGAAGTCCTCCCTGATTCGCGCTTCCGTGTCGCGCTGGACAACGGCCACTCGCTGATCGCCTATACGGCTGGTCGCATGAAAAAGAACTTCATCAAGATTCTGGCCGGTGACAAGGTCACTCTGGAACTGTCGCCCTACGACCTGAACAAGGGCCGCATCATCTTCCGTCACCTGGAGCAGCGCGGCCCCACCGGCCCCCGTCCGGGCTTCCGTCGCCGCTGATCGCTGGCGCTACGCGTGCACCGCCTTGACCGCGCCGCATGCTGCGGCACGCCGGGCGGGCAGGTGCTCATGGATCGGTCCTGCGAAAGAAAAAGAATATGCCTACTCCGGTCGATCATCAGGAGCAGTACAAGGGCTTTCGGGTTTCGCTGAGATGTAGCGGTCGGCATGACCAATGGGAAGTGAGTGCGGTGCACATTGCCGACATCAGTGGCCTGGCGCCTGCCTTGTTTCCCCGTCGTCATCTCCCTGGACGTTCCGACAGCGCTGCGCTCGCCATAGTGCGCGGCATGGCCTGGGCCAGGGCAGTCATCGACAATCTTGACCCCGCACTGGATCGCCCGATGCCGTCGTGATGAAGCATTGTGGTGGAAGAGGTGTGATGCGGTGAGGTGGGTAGCAATACGGTGATCTGCCAAACGCACAAACAAAAACAGCGAGTCGTTTGACTCGCTGTTTTTGCATGGGAATTCCTGGTCGGGGTGAGAGGATTCGAACCTCCGGCCTCTACGTCCCGAACGTAGCGCTCTACCAGGCTAAGCTACACCCCGTCGAGTGAGATCTAATGTCAGTGATTTCGATCTACTGCGAAAGCCGATAATTCTAACAGGGATTTTTTGAATTGGCTATCGGGAAGTGAAATAATCGCGTCTGATGCGCGGCGGGCGGCGATCTCCGCCTGTTCACGCGTATAGGCCAGGGCGCCGGAGTGGGTGATGGCCGAGAGCACCTCGTCGAAGTGCTGTTCGTCACCGTTCTCGATGCAGGTACGGACCAGGTCGCGCTGCTGCGGCGTGCCGTGCTGCATGAGCCAGATCAGCGGCAGGGTGGGCTTGCCTTCGCGCAGGTCGTCGCCGACGTTCTTGCCGATCTCGGCGCTGTTGCCCGAATAATCCAGCACATCGTCGATCAGTTGGAAGGCGGTGCCGATGGAGCGGCCATATTCGCCCGCAGCTTCGATGCCGGCTTCGTCGGCACCGGCGATCAGGGCGCCGATCTGGCTAGCGGCCTCGAACAGCTTGGCGGTCTTGGAGCGGATCACCTGCAGGTAGCCGTTTTCGTCCACGTCGGGGTTGTGCATGTTGAGCAACTGCAGGACTTCGCCCTCGGCGATGACGTTGGTGGCGTCGGCCACGATTTCCATCACGCGCGGATTGCCCACCGTCACCATCATCTGGAAGGCGCGCGAGTAGAGGAAGTCACCCACCAGCACCGAGGCGGCATTGCCGAACATGGCGTTGGCGGTCTGCTTGCCACGGCGCAACGAGGATTCGTCGACGACGTCGTCATGCAGCAGGGTCGCGGTGTGGATGAACTCGATCACCGCGGCCAGCGTGTGGTGATGCTCGCCCTTGTAGCCGAAGGCATTGGCGATGAGCACCACCAGCACCGGGCGCAGGCGCTTGCCGCCGGCGCTGATGATGTATTCGGCGACCTGGTTGACCAGCGGCACCTCCGAATACAGCTGCCGACGGATGACTGCGTTGACCGCCTCCATGTCGGAGAGGATCGGTTGCATGATGGTTTGTTGCGAAGCGTTTTGTACGGCGGCAGACAAGGCGGAACCTGTGGAAAATGGTTATTCCCGGGATTATACGACGACAAGGCGGGCGCACGCCAAAGACCATGCTCGCCCGCGCGGCAGATGAGCATTGTCGGCAGGGAAACACCGTGGCTAGTGGTCCTCTCTCTGAGGAAGGGTTGTGGCCATTGTCCTGGCGGAAACTCTGTTGTTCATCAGCCCGCCAAAGTGTCAAGCCTTTTGACCCTGCAGCTAAGTGCATGTATAATTTGGGGTTTTCCTGTTTCGCCAAGGGGTTTTGTGTCCCGGGCGCGTCAGGGGAAAATCGTTCTTATTCATTCATTCGTGAGGTTTCACATGTACGCGGTCATAAAAACCGGCGGCAAACAATACAAAGTTGCTGCTGGCGAAAAACTCAAAGTAGAACAGATACCGGCTGACATTGGCTCCGAAATCACTTTGGATCAAGTGCTCGCAGTGGGCGCAGGCGAAACCGTGAAGTTCGGTGCGCCGCTGGTCGCAGGTGCTACGGTGCTGGCTACTGTGGTAGCACAAGGTCGCCATGACAAGGTCCGCATCTTCAAGATGCGTCGTCGCAAGCACTACCAAAAGCGTCAAGGCCATCGTCAGAACTACACCGAACTGCAAATCGTCTCGATCAACGCCTAAGCGTTGAACTGGTCGAACTGCTCATCCAAAGTCATCAAGGAGTTTTAAATGGCACACAAAAAAGGCGGCGGCACTACGCGCAACGGCCGTGACTCAGAATCGAAACGCCTGGGCGTCAAGGTTTATGGCGGCCAAGTGATCAACGCTGGCGGCATCATCGTCCGTCAACGCGGCACCCGTGTCCACGCTGGCGAAAACGTCGGCGTCGGCAAGGACCACACCCTGTTCGCCCTGAAGGACGGCAAGGTCAAGTTCGTTGTCAAGGGCCTGCAACAGCGTCAATACGCGACCGTCGTTACGGCGTAAGCGTTCCTGTCATCCGGGTTCGCCCGGAAACCAGGCATAAAAAAGGCTCTGCCGATGGTGGAGCCTTTTTGGTTTTTTGAAGAGCCGTCAACAAAGCGCCGAGCCTTGCCTTCTATCCGGAGTGCCGGGGTTGGTCAGGCTGAAGATCCATCCGTTGCTGTGGCAAGGGTGCATCGACGCATCGACGCATCGACGCATCGACGTTTTGTTAGCGGCTCCCACGAGGCGTCAATATCATGAAATTCATCGACGAAGCACGCATTGAAGTCGTGGCGGGGGATGGCGGCAACGGTGTCGCCAGCTTCTGCCGCGAGAAATTCCGCCCCTTCGGAGGTCCCGACGGCGGCGACGGCGGCAAGGGCGGCACCATCTGGGCCGTGGCTGATCGCAACGTCAACACCCTGATCGACTACCGCTACGCCAAGCTGCACCGCGCTGGTCGTGGCGAAAATGGTCGCGGTTCCGATTGCTACGGCAAGGGCGCCGACGACGTCTATTTGCGCATGCCGGTAGGCACCCTGATCGTGGACATCAACACCGGCGAGCACATCGCCGACTTGACCTTCCACGGCCAGACCGTGATGCTGGCCAAGGGTGGCGAGGGCGGCTGGGGCAACATCCACTTCAAGACTTCCACCAACCGCGCTCCGCGTCAAAAGACCGAGGGCAAGGAAGGCGAACGCCGCGAACTGCGCCTGGAGCTGAAGGTGCTGGCCGACGTCGGTCTGCTGGGCATGCCCAATGCAGGCAAGTCGACCTTCATCACGGCCGTCTCCAACGCCCGTCCGAAGATCGCCGACTATCCTTTCACGACGCTGCATCCCAACCTGGGTGTGGTGCGCGTGAGCCACGAAAAGAGCTTCGTCATCGCCGACATCCCTGGCCTGATCGAGGGTGCTGCCGACGGCGCTGGCCTGGGGGTGCAGTTCCTGCGCCACCTGCAGCGCACCGGCCTGCTGCTGCATATCGTCGATCTGGCGCCCTTCAACGAGGAAGTCGATCCGGTCAAGGAAGCCAAGGCCATCGTCAAGGAACTGAAGAAGTACGACCAGTCCCTGTTCGACAAGCCGCGTTGGCTGGTCCTGAACAAGCTGGACGTGGTGCCCGAGGCCGAGCGCGCCAAGCGCGTGAAGGATTTCGTCAAGCGCTTCGGCTGGAAGGGCCCCGTGTTCGAGATCTCGGCCCTGAACCGTGACGGTTGCGAAGACCTGATCAACGAGATCTACAGCTACCTCGAAACCAAGCGCGCCGAGGAGCATCGCTCCGAAGAGACGCAGATGACCGAGGAAGCACGCGCCATCTCCAGCATCGATCCGGACGATCCGCGCTTCAAGGTCCTGGACTGATTCCGTCGCTGCGTGGCCTCTAGCGGGGCTGCGCAGCGGGGGCGGTTCGGGCTATCATCTCTGCCTGTCGGAATTTCCGACTCCCCCCAGAAGAATCAGAATCCGGAACACTATGCAATCGGTCATTCAAAGCGCCAAGCGGCTCATCATCAAGGTCGGTTCCTCGCTGGTCACCAATGATGGCAAGGGCCTGGACGCCAACGCCATCGCCCGCTGGGCCGAGCAGATCGCGCAATTGCGCGCACTCGGCAAGGAAGTGGTGCTGGTCAGCTCCGGTGCGGTCGCCGAGGGCATGCAGCGCCTGGGCTTCGACAAGCGTCCCACCGGCATCCATCATCTGCAGGCCTGCGCCGCAGTGGGCCAGATGGGCCTGGCGCAGATCTACGAAACCAGCTTCCGCAAGCACGACCTGCACACCGCACAGGTGTTGCTGACCCATGCTGACCTGGCAGATCGCGAGCGCTATCTCAATGCCCGTTCCACGCTCTTTGCCCTGCTGCAACTGGGGGTGGTGCCGGTCATCAATGAAAACGACACGGTGGTCACCGATGAAATCAAGTTCGGTGACAACGATACCCTGGGCGCCCTGGTCGCCAACCTGATCGAAGCCGATGCGCTGGTCATCCTCACCGACCAGCCCGGTCTCTTTACCGCCGATCCCCGCAAGGATCCCAAGGCCACCCTCATTGCCGAGGCACGTGCTGGCGACCCGTCGCTGGAGCTGATCGCCGGCGGCACCGGGACCGGCATCGGTCGAGGCGGCATGCTGACCAAGATCCTGGCGGCCAAGCGCGCGGCCACCTCCGGCGCGCACACGGTCATCGCCTGGGGGCGTGAAGACCAGGTGCTGACCCGCCTGGCAGCCGGTGAAGCCATCGGTACCCAGCTCAACGCCGAGACTGCACAACTGACGGCGCGCAAGCAGTGGATGGCCGATCACCTCAAGACGGCCGGGCGCGTGGTATTGGATGCCGGCGCAGTGCAGAAGCTGAGCCTGGAAGGCAAGTCGCTGCTGCCCATCGGCGTGGTGGAAGTGGCCGGGGAATTCGGCCGCGGTGATGTCATCACCTGCGTTGATGAAGCCGGACGCGCCATTGCGCGTGGCATGAGCAACTACAACAGCTCGGACGCGCGTCGCATCATTCGTCATCCGTCTTCCGAAATCCAGGCCATCCTTGGCTTCGTCGAAGAGCCTGAACTGGTGCACCGGGATAACCTGGTCCTGCTCTGAGGGGCGGTTCATTCGGTGGGCAGGATATAAACGATATAAATCCTGTAAAAGATATGAAAAAACGCGGCCTGGCCGTAATGCCGTTCAGTTAAGACTGAACGGCATTTTCTTTTGGTGGTTGTAAACGTTGGGCAAGGCTGTTAACCTGCGTCGCCATGTTTGATGACGCGATCCATTTTCTGGTTGAAGCACAGGAAGCGC